>JAGWKJ010000263.1 GCA_028865375.1 Hyphomicrobiales bacterium
CGGCGCCTTGAACATGCCCGCCAGCATCGCCGCCTCGGGCAGGGAGAGGTCGCGCGCCGACTTCGCGAAATAATAGCGCGACGCCGCCTCGAGCCCGTAGGCGCCGCCGCCCATGTAGGTGCGGTCGAGGTAGAGGCGCAGGATCTCGCGCTTGGAATAGCGCGCCTCCAGCCAGAACGCGAGGAACGCCTCGTCGATCTTGCGCGACAGCGTGCGCTCGTTGGAGAGGAACAGGTTCTTGGCGAGCTGCTGGGTCAGCGACGAGCCGCCCTGCCGCACGTGTCCGGCGTTCGAGTTCGCGGCCAGCGCGCGCAGCACGCCGACGACGTCGATGCCCTTGTGCTCGAAGAACCGGCGGTCTTCCGTGGCGACCAGCGCCTCGATGAAATAGTCCGGGATCTGCGAGATCGGGGTCGAATCCTCGTGGCGCGCGCCGCGCCGGCCGACGACCTCGCCGTAGCGGTCGAGGAATGTCGCCGCGAGGTCGGGCTCCTTGAAGACGTCGCGCGCGGCGATGTCCATCGCGGGCCTGGCGAGCGCGAGCAGCACGGAGAATCCGGCGAGGCCCAGGGTGGTTGCCTCGCCCGCCAGTTCGACCGCCAGCCGCGCCGCGCCGCGCGTGCGGAAGCGCTCGCAGAAATCCGAATAGGAACGCCACGTCCGCAGCGCCGAGGATTCGCCCTCGTGGACGCCCGCGTCGAGCGCCGAATCGGCGGCCAGCCAAGCGCGTCGCAGCGCGCGCCACGCCCTCGATGACCGCAAGCCGTCGAACACGCCCCGTCTCCCGCGCTTGCCTCCGGCGCCCCGCCTCTCTTATGACGTTCCCCGCGGTCCCGCCAGACGCGGTCGCGATCCCGAGACCGGAACCCGATGCCGCACGACGCGAAACCATTCTGGCGCGCCAAGACGCTCGAACAGATGGACGAGCGCGAGTGGGAGAGCCTGTGCGACGGCTGCGGGCGCTGCTGCCTGATGAAGCTCGAGGACGAGGACACCGGCGAGATCCACCACACCGACGTCGCGTGCAAGCTGTTCGATGCCGGTCGCTGCCGTTGCGCGGACTACGAGCGCCGGCGCCGCCGCGTGCGCGACTGCGTGAAGCTGACGCCCGCCAAGGTGCGCAGCCTGCCGTGGCTGCCGCCGAGCTGCGCCTACCGGCGCGTCGCCGAGGGCCGCGACCTCGCCTGGTGGCACCATCTCGTTTCGGGTTCGCGGCGCACGGTGCACGAGGCCGGCGTCTCGGTGCGCGGCCGCGTCCATTCGACCGAGGAGGGCATGAGCGCCGAAGACATCGCCGGCCGCATCGTCGGCTGGCCGGGCCGCGACGTCCGCCCGCGCAGGCCGTGAAAGCCGCTGGCTGGGGCGGGAGGATTCGAACCTCCGTATGGCGGAATCAAAATCCGCTGCCTTACCGCTTGGCGACGCCCCAAAGCGCCGCGACGCTATAGGCCGGCCCCGACCGTCCCGCAACGGCCCGGTCGCGGCGTGGACGGCGGGACGCGGGCGCCGCTAATGTCGGCGGGCGACGGCGGGGGAGGGCGGCGATGGCGCGCGAAGACGACGACGATCCGTTCCGGCCCAAGGCGCCGCCGGCGCACGTGCTCGGCGAGCCTATCGACACGCTGTCGGTCGGCGACCTCGACGTCCGGATCGCCGCGATGGAGGCCGAAATCGCGCGGCTGAAGGCGGCGCGCGCGGCGCGCGAATCCTCGAAGCGGGCCGCCGACGCTTTCTTCGGCAAGCGCGATTGAGCGGTCAGAACCGCGTCGTCAGCGTCGTCAACCAGGCCGGCGAAGCGGCGACGAGCGCGCTCTCGAGCGCCCGGTCGGCGCCCGTCACGATCAGGAGCGAAGCGGCCAGCGCCGTCGCGCCGAGCGCCGTGCGGCCGTAGCGGCCTGTGCGCGCGAAGCCGCCGCGACGCCGCGCCAGCGCCTCGCGCGACATCGCGCCGATCGCCGCCAGCGGCAACGCGGCGCCGAGCCCGAAAGCCGCCATGGTGGCGCCGACCGACCAGAGGTCCTTGCCCTGCGCCGCCAGCAGCGACGCCGTCCCTAGCGTGGGGCCCACGCAGGGGCTCCACATCGCGCCCAGCAGCGCACCCACGACGAACTGCCCGCCCAATCCGCGCGGCGCCAGCCGGCCGATGACGCGGTCGGCCGCCTGGCCCACGCCTTCGGTCGCGAACTGGAACCTCCGCGCGGCCGCCGGCACGAGCAGCGCCAGCGCCAGGACACCGAGCGTCGCGGCGGCGCCGACGCGGACGATCCCGCCGTCGATCGCCAGAGAAAAGCCGACTGTCGCCAGGAACAGCCCGAAGCCGACGTAGGCCGCCACCAAACCCGCCGCCAGCGCGACCGGCCCCGCGCGGTGCGTCGAGGCCGCCGAGCCCAGCACGATCGGGAGCACCGGCAACGTGCATGGCGACAGGATCGACAGCGCGCCGGCGACGAAGCCTAAGCCGATGGCCGCGACGCTCATCGGTCAGCCCTTGGTCGGGGCCGCCATCGCCTTGGCCAAGAAGGCGTGCAGCGCCGCGGGGTCGGTCTCGCCCACCACGCCGCCGCGCGCCTCGTGGCCCCGGAAGGCGAACAAGGTGCTCTGCATCCGGGCGCCGAATTCGCGCACGACAGCCTTCTGGCCGTCGAAGTCCACCCGCAGCACGACGAGGTCCTTGAACTCCGGCGTCTTCAAGAGCGGGTCGATGACCTGCTTTTGCGCCGCGCAGGTCGGGCACCAAGTGGCGAAGATCTCGACGAGGATAGGCTTGCCGGCGGCCTGCGCCGCGGCGAACGCGGCATGGGTGAAATGGGTTTCGGTGAACGGCGTGACGACCTGGTCCGCGCGGGCGGACGCCGGCGCCAGGGGGGCGGGCAGGGGCAGCGCCGCGATCGACAGGGCCGCGACCAACGTCGCGATTTTGGCTTTCATGGATGATCTCCGGGCTTGGTCTTTCGTGGGTCATTCGGCTTGGCGCGCCGTCCGGTTACGGGGAAGTCAAGAATTCGCGAGGCCGTGGCGCCAAGGCCCGTCCGGCCAATCGAGATGTTGCCCGGAATCGACCGGCATCAGCGTGCCGGTCACCGCCGCGGCGCGCGCGAGATACAGCGCCGCGCGCGCGACCTCGCCCGGGTCGCTGGGCCGTCGAAGCGGCGTCCGCGCGCTCTCGCGCGCGAAGTCTTCCTCGGTCTGGCGCGCGTTGGGCAGGCTCGGGCCCGGCGCGATGGCGTTGACGCGAACCCGCGGCGCGAAGGCCTGGGCCATCGTCTGCGTAGCGGTCCACAGCGCCGCCTTCGACAACGTGTACGAAAAGTGGGTCGGGTCGAGCCGCAGCACCTTCTGGTCGAGCAGGTTGACGATCGAGGCGCCGCCGCCGTCCGGCGCCTGCGCGGCGAACGCGCGCGACAGCGCGACCGGCGCTTCGAGATTGACCGCGAAATGGCGTCGCCACGTCGCGGGATCGTCGTCGCCGGCGGCGTCGGGCTCGA
>JAGWKJ010000264.1 GCA_028865375.1 Hyphomicrobiales bacterium
ATCCCTGGCGACGGGCGCTTCCCCTTCCGCTTCCGCCGCCGGGGCGGCGTCGCGGTCGGCGGCCTCGCCGGGGTCGGTCGGGTCGGGTTGGGCGGCGCGCAATTCCTCGATCGCCGCCTCGGGCAGGTCGTGGACAGGGGCGTCTTCGTGCGCGCCGTCGGGCACGGCGACCGCAGCCACCGTCTCGTCGCGCGGCTGGTCGCGGCGGGCCTCGCGGCGGCCGCCGCGGCGGAAGCGACGGCTGCGCCGGCGATCCTCGGACTTTTCTTCCGCCTCGTCGTGGGCGGCCTCGGCCGTCTCTTCGATCAGCGCCTGCCGGTCGGCGACCGGAATCTGGTAATAATCGGGGTGGATTTCCGAAAACGCCAGGAAGCCGTGGCGGTTGCCGCCGTAATCGATGAAGGCGGCCTGGAGCGAGGGTTCGACCCGCGTCACCTTGGCGAGGTAGATGTTGCCCCGCAGCGCCTTGCGGTCGGCGGATTCAAAGTCGAATTCTTCGATCCGGCTGCCCCTGAGCACGACCACCCGGGTCTCTTCCGGGTGGGAGGCGTCGATGAGCATCTTGTTGTTGGCCATTGGAATCTCTCGTGGGCGCGCTTGGCGCGGCGCCGCATGCGGCCGCGCCCGATCGCGCGGGAGCGCGCGGGGCGTGATCGGCGGACGGCGGCGGGGCGGACAAGCGGGCGTTGGGATGGGAAAGGTGCGCCGGGCGCATGGGGCGGTCACGACGGGCGGAGCCGAGCGCGCACGATGCGGTCGCCCGCCCGTTTCGCTCTTCCCGCGGCCTGCGCCGGTCTTCGGCGCGGGCGCTTGCCCTTGGTGACATCACCGCAAATCCGCTTCCGGCGCCAGCGACGGCGCGCGCGGACGTTCCCGCGCGCGTCGGCGACGCACGACGCTCCGGTCCCGGTCCGCGCATTGCCCGGCCGACGCTGGGCGCCGCCTGCGGCGGGCGCCCGGTCTTCGGTCGCGGCCTTTCGGCCGGCGGTTCCGCGTGAGGCGGGACTGTCCCCGGGCGAAACGCCCGAGGGGAGCGACGCCGGTCTTACGCCCCTCCGCCGCGCTTTGGCAAGCGCCTGCATGGAATCGACGCCTATGGGACCGGCCGCCATGGCCCGGGCTCGCCCGTCAGGCGCGTCGTGATACGCCATTGGGCGGCACCGCCGGGCCGGCTATAGCCAAGCCATGAGATTCGCCGCTTGGATCGTCGCTTGGATCGTCGCCGCGTCGCTCGCCTTCGGCGTTGCGCCTGCGCGCGCGGGCGACCCGCCGGTGGCGGTGGCGGCGTCGGTCGCGGTTTCCGGCGACCGGACGATCCTCGAATTCGACATGTCGGCCGCCGTCGACGTCCGCGCCTTCTACCTGTCCGATCCCGACCGGCTGGTGCTCGACATGCCCGCGGTGCGGTTCGACCTGCCGGTGGCCACCGGCGAGCCCGACAGCGTGCCCGGCGGCAAGGCCAAGGGGCTCGTGAAGTCGTTCCGGTTCGGCGAATTCGCGCGCGGCAAGTCGCGGGTGGTGATCGACCTCGCCCGTCCCGCGCGGCTGGTCTCCGCCAAGCCCGCACGGATCGCGGGGGCGGCCTATCGGCTGCGGATCGCGTTGGCGCCGGTGGGGGCGGCGCGGTTCGCCGCGTTGGCGCGCAAGCAGGCGCCCGAACCCGGCGCCAAGCCCGCCAAGGCCGCGAAATCGGACCGGCCGGTCATCATGCTCGATCCCGGCCACGGCGGCATCGACAGCGGCGCGGTGGGCGTGGCGGGCGCGGTGGAGAAGGACATCGTGCTCGCCTTCGCCATGTCGGTCGCCGATTCGCTGCGGGCGGGCGGCCGCTTCAAGGTCGAGATGACGCGCACCGACGATTCCTTCGTGCCGCTCGACAAGCGGGTGGAGCTCGCCCGCGCGGCGGGCGCGGCCTTGATGATCTCGATCCACGCCGACAGCCTGCCCAGCGCGCAGGGCGTCGCCGGCGCCACCATCTACACCGCCGCCGCCAAGGCCTCCGACAAGGAGGCGGCCAGGATGGCGGCGCGCGAGAACGGGGCCGACGCGGCCGGCGGCATCGTGGCGGCCACCGGCGACAGCGCGGTCAACGGCATCCTGTTCGACCTCACGCGGCGCGAGACCGCGACCTATTCGCGCGTCTTCTCCCGCGACCTCGCCAAGCGCATGGCGGGCGCGTTCCGCATGAACGCCAACCCGGAGCGCAGCGCCGGCTTCCGCGTGCTGATCGCCCCCGACGTGCCCTCGGTGTTGATCGAACTGGGCTACCTGTCGAACGCCGACGACGTGAAAAAGTTGCGCGACCCGGCGTGGCGGGAGGGCGCCGCCGGCGCGATCGCGTCTGCCGTGCGCGATTTCTTCGCGCCGAAGGGCAAGCCCAAGGCCAAGGCCGACCAAGCCGCCCGCTGAGCGCGCGCGCCCGCCCGGCGCATTGCGGCCGCAATGGGCGCGTATCGCACGGGGAGGGGCGACCGGCGCCGCATTGCGGGCCGCGTCAATTCCGTGCGATGGCCCCCGCATTGCTCCCTGGCCGGGCGACCGGCCGCGATTCGTTGGCGCCGATGCTGTCTCTCGCCCGCTTCTTCGGTTTCCTGTTCGCCGTGGCGGCGATCCTGTTCCTCGGCGGCATCGCCGTGGCGACGGCGGTCGTGTGGCAATTCGAGCGCAACCTGCCGGACTACACGCAGCTCAAGAATTACGAGCCGGCGATCATGTCGCGCGTCCATGCCGCCGACGGCAGCCTGCTGGCCGAATATTCCAAGGAGCGGCGGCTCTACCTTCCCGCTTCGGCGATCCCGCGCCTCGTCAAGGACGCGTTCGTGTCCGCCGAGGACAAGAACTTCTACCACCACAATGGCGTCGACTTCCAAGGCGTCGTGCGCGCCCTCGTGGTGCTGGCGCAGGGCCGCCACGTGCAGGGCGCCTCGACCATCACGCAGCAGGTCGCCAAGAACTTCCTGCTGACCAACGAGCGCACGATCACGCGCAAGATCAAGGAGGCGCTGCTCGCCTTCCGCATCGAGGGCGCCTATTCCAAGGACCACATCCTCGAGCTCTACCTGAACGAGATCTACCTCGGGCTCGGCAATTACGGCGTGGCGGCCGCTTCGCTCGGCTATTTTGACAAGTCGGTCGAGGACCTCACCATCCCCGAGGCCGCCTATCTCGCGGGCCTGCCCAAGGGCCCCAACAACTACAACCCGTTCCGCGACCCGGCGGCGGCGCTGGCGCGCCGTGACTACGTGATCGACCGGATGGAGGAGAACGGCTACATCACGCACGCCCAGGCCGCCGCCGCCCGCAAGGCGCCGTTGGGCGTCAGCCCCAAGGCGCGCGGCGCGCCCGACGCGATCACGTCGGGCTATTTCGCCGAGGAAGTCCGCCGCGAGCTGATCCAGCGCTACGGCGAGAAGAAGGTCTACGAGGGCGGCCTCTCGGTCGAGACGACG
>JAGWKJ010000020.1 GCA_028865375.1 Hyphomicrobiales bacterium
CAAGAAGGGCCTCGCCAAGGCCGCCAAGAAATCCGGCCGCGTCGCCGCCGAAGGCGTCGTCGCCTGCAGGGTCGAGGGCGTGACGGGCGTGCTCGTCGAGCTCAATTCCGAGACCGATTTCGTCGCCCGCAACGGCGAGTTCCAGACGCTGGCGGGCGGCGTCGCGACGGTCGCGCTAGAAGCCGGCCTCGACGACGTGGAAGCGATCAAGGGACGCCACTACCCCGGCGGCGGCACGGTCGCCGACGCCATCGCCAACGCCATCGCCACCATCGGCGAGAACATGACGCTGCGCCGCGCCGCCCTGTTGAAGGTGCCACACGGCGCGGTCGGCCATTACGTCCACGCGCCCATCGCCGACGGGCTGGGCAAGATCGGCGTCGTGGTGGCGCTGGAATCGACCGGCTCGCACGAGGCGCTGGCGCCGCTCGCCAAGTTGCTGGCGATGCACGTCGCCGCCGCCGCACCGCTCGCCGTCGACCCCTCGGGCCTCGACCCGGCGACCGTGGCGCGCGAAAAGGCGGTGCTCGCCGAGAAGAACGCCGGCAAGCCGCCCCACGTGCTCGAGAAGATCGTCGAGAGCGGGTTGAAGACCTATTACAAGGAGGTCTGCCTGCTCGACCAGCCGTCGATCCACGCCGAACATGCCGGCAAGACGGTCGCCCAGGTCATCAAGGAGACCGAGGGCAAGGCCGGCGCGCCGATCAAGCTCGCGGGCTTCAAGCGCTATGCGCTGGGCGAAGGCGTCGAGAAGCCGACGACCCCGGACTTCGCGGCCGAAGTCGCCAGCATGGCGGGCTGAGGGGTGGACGCGCGAACCCTCTCCCTCCGGGAGAGGGTTGTCGCAAAGCGACCGGGTGAGGGACTCGGCGCTCGAAGGCCATGAACTATGCGGACGTCGCGACCTCGGCGCGCAGATTGTCTCGCGCGGTTTCCCTCATCCGGCCCTTCGGGCCACCTTCTCCCGGAGGGAGAAGGTCACGCGCTTCCGGGCCGTGCGCCGTTCCGTCGGCGGGAGCGGTCGGCCCTCGTTTCGAGGCGCGGGCCGCGGTCGCTCTTGATCCAAATCTTCGCGTTCCCATGGCCGCGGCCGCGCGCCGCGGCTAAAGTGCCGCCCATGCACGCTCCCATCCCGACCGGCGCCGAGCCGCCGGTCTCGCTCGAAGAAGCCGACGGCGTCGCGCTGGTGACCTTGCGGTCGCCCGCGACGCGCAACGCGCTGTCGAGCGGCATGATGGCGGCGCTTTCCGACGCGCTCGGCGCGGTGGCCGGCGATCCGGCGCTCCGTGCGGTCGTGATCGCGGGCGAGGGGCCCGCATTCAGCGCCGGCCACGATCTCAAGGAAATCGCCGCCGCGCGGGCCGCCCGCGACGGCGGGCGCGCCGCTTACGAGGCTATCTTCGGGCGCTGCGACGCCCTGATGGCCAAGCTCCACGCCATGCCGCAGCCCACCATCGCGGCGGTCGAAGGGGTCGCCACCGCGGCGGGGCTCCAACTGATGGCGACCTGCGACTTGGCGGTCGCCGGCGCCGACGCGACGTTCTGCACGCCGGGCGTCGACGTCGGCCTGTTCTGCTCGACGCCCGGCGCCGCGCTGTCGCGCGTGGTCGGCCGCCGGCAGGCGCTCGAAATGCTGTTCACCGGCGACGTGTTCGACGCGCGGGAGGCGCTGCGCATGGGGCTCGTCAACCGCGTCGTCGAGACCGGCGGGGCGCTCGCCGAGGCGCGCAAGATCGCGGCCAGGATCGCCGCGAAATCGGCACGCACGGTCGCCTTCGGCAAGGAGACGTTCCGCGCACAGGAAGCGCTGCCGCGCGCCGAAGCTATGAAGCTCGTCGCCCGCGCGATGGTCGACAACCTGATGACGGCCGACGCCGCGGAGGGCGTCGACGCCTTCCTCGCGCGACGCCGGCCGGTCTGGCGCGACGAATGAAGCGCGCTATTTTCGCGGCGGCCGCGTCGCTGCTGTTCACGCTGGCCGCCCCCGCGCGGGCGCTGGAAGCGCCCTACGCGCCGGTGCCGGCGGAGGCCGCGCCCGCCGCGCCTTCCGCGCTCGCCGCTTGGATCGCGGGCCTGCGCGCGGCGATCGCGCGCGACGGCGCGGGCGCGGTGAAGGCCGCGCTCGCCGCCGATTTCGCGGTGCGCGAATGCGCGACCGATCCGCTCGCGCCCTGCCCCGACGGCCTGCCGGTCGCCGCTTACGCGCCCGTCGACGCCGCCGACCGCACGGTCGACCTGCTCGACGCGGCGACGGCCCAAGCCAACCCCGCGCTGGGCGGAGCGCTCTGCGCGCCCGCCGCGCCGCGCTTCGACGCGGCCGCCGCCGGCGCGATGATCGCGGCCGCGGGCGTCGCCGCACGCGACCTCAGGCTCGCCCGCTCGCCGCTCGTCCTGCGCGCTTCGCCGACCCGGGCGGCGCCCCCGGTGACGACGCTGCCCGCGATGTCGCTGGTCGCCGAGGTCTCGCGCACGGTCGCGACCCCGCCGGCCGGTTGGCTGCCGGTCGCCTTGCCGGCGGGCGGAATTGGCTGGACGAGCGACCTCGGCCTGGAGCCGCTCGTCTCCGACCAGGTCTGCTTCGCGCCCAAGCCCGGCGGCGGCTATTCCATCGCCGCGCTGCTCCTGAGGGGAATGCCATGACGATCGACGGACTGTCGGACGCCAAGATCGCCGCGCTTCTGCGCGGCGCGAAGCGCATCGCGATGGTCGGCGCGTCCGCGAATCCCGACCGTCCGTCCTTCGGCGTGATGGCATTCCTGCTCGCGCACGGCCACGAGGTCGCGCCCGTCAATCCGGGCCTCGCCGGCCAAACGTTGCAAGGACGGACGGTCCACGCCCGCCTCGCCGACGTGCCGGGACCGATCGACCTCGTCGACGTGTTCCGCAATTCGGCCCTGGCCGGCGCCGTCGTGGACGAAGCGTTGGCGCTGACGCCGCGACCCGGCGCGGTGTGGATGCAGCTCGGCGTCGTCGACGAGGCGGCGGCCGCGCGCGCTCGCGCGAAGGGCGTCGAAGTCGTCATGGACCGCTGCCCGAAGATCGAATACGGCCGGCTGCGGCTCGCATAGCCGCGCCCTGCGCAGGGAGACCGCCATGTCGATCGTGAAGTCCGTGCGCCGCCAGCTCGTGGCCGTCCACCCGGAAGGCTACCCGTTCGTCGCCGGCTTCGCGGTCGCGGCCCTCGTCCTGCACTGGCTGTGGGCCCCCTTGGGCTGGGCGACGGGACTGGCCACGCTCTGGTGCGCCTATTTCTTCCGCGATCCGCCTCGCGTGACGCCGCTGCGCGAAGGCCTCGTCGTCGCCCCCGCCGACGGGATCGTGAGCGACGTCGGCCGCCGCCTGCCGCCTCCCGAGCTCGGGCTGGGCGACGCCCCGCTGCTTCGCGTCTCGATCTTCATGTCGGTGTTCGATTGCCACGTGAACCGCGCGCCGGTTTCGGGCCGCGTGGCGCGCGTCGTGCACCGGCCGGGCGCGTTCCTCTCCGCCGACCTGGACAAGGCGAGCGAGGACAACGAGCGCAACGGGATCGTGATCGCGACCGACCGCGGCGAGTTCGGCGTGGTGCAGATCGCGGGCCTCGTGGCGCGCCGCATCGTGTGCTTCGCGCGCGAGGGCGACGGCATCGGCGTCGGCGACCGCATCGGCCTGATCCGCTTCGGCTCGCGGGTGGACGTCTATTTTCCCGGCGACGCGACGCCGCTGGTCGCGCCCGACCAGCGCACGGTCGCCGGCGAGACCACCATCGCCGATCTCGCGGCCGGCGCCGCGCGCCCGCGCCACAAGGTCGGCTGAAATGGCGCGCGACACGTTCGACGACGGGGCCGCCCCGCCCCCCGCGCGCCCGCGCTTCGGCGTGCCGCCGCGCCTGCTCGCGCCCAATCTCGTCACGCTCGCCGCGCTCGCGCTCGGCCTGACCGCGATCCGTTTCGCCACGGAAGGCTCGTTTCTCTCCGCCGAATATTGCATCGCCGGCGCCGCGATCCTCGACGGGCTCGACGGGCGGCTCGCGCGCGCGGTCGGCGGCGCGTCGCGCTTCGGCGCCGAGCTCGATTCGCTCGCCGATTTCGTCGACTTCGGCGTCGCCCCCGCGATCCTGCTCTACCGCGCGGCCCTCGATCCGCTGGGCACGCCCGGCTGGTTCGCCGCCATCGCGTTCGCGGTCGCCTGCGCGCTGCGCCTTGCGCGCTTCAACGTCGCGCTCGACGGGCCCGACCGGCCGTCCTGGACGCGCGGCTTCTTCACCGGGATGCCGGCGCCCGCGGGCGCGATCGTCGGCTTGCTGCCCCTCCACCTCGCGCTGGCGCTCGGCGCCGGCCCCGCGACGCGCGCGACCGCGACGGTTTCGACGGCCTATGTCGTGGCGATCGCGGCGCTGATGGCCAGCCGCATCCCGCATTTCTCGGGCAAGGACCTGCCGCGCGTGCCGCGCGAGCGTTATGGGCTCGCGCTGTTCGCGGTCGCGGCGGCGATCCTGACCCTCGTCGCCTGGCCGGTCTGGGGCCTCGTGATCGCCTCGGCCTGCTACCTCGCGTCGACGCCCTTGGCGGCGCGCCGCTACGCCGCGCTGGAGCAAGCGGATCGCGCGGCGCAGGTCGCGGGCTGACCCCGTTCCCAAAGCGTGCGGCTTCCTATAGGTTCCGCGCCGCTTCGCCGCCGCGCGCCCCGCCGGCGGCCGGGGCCGGCGCATGAAAGGCCAAGATGTCGAAGGAAGAATTGCTCGAATTTCCGGGCGTGGTTTCGGAACTGCTGCCCAACGCGACGTTCCGCGTGAAGCTCGAGGACAACGGCCACGAGATCATCGCCCATACCGCGGGCAAGATGCGCAAGAACCGCATTCGCGTGCTGACCGGCGACCGCGTGCTCGTCGAAATGACGCCCTACGACCTGACGAAGGGCCGAATCACCTTCCGGTTCCGGTAAGCGCGCCGTGAACGCGCGCCAAGACGCGCCCGCGGCCGCGCCCAAGCTCGTGCTCGCCTCGGCCTCGCCGCGGCGGCTCGCGCTGCTCCAGCAGATCGGCCTCGATCCCGACGAGCTGACGCCCGCCGACGTCGACGAGACGCCGGGCAAGCGCGAACTGCCGCGCCTGCTGGCGCTCCGCCTCGCCGCCGAAAAGGCCGTCGCCGCCCACGCGCGCAACGAGGCGCGGGAGGGCTTCGCCGGCGCCTATACGCTGGCCGCCGACACCGTGGTGGCGGTCGGCCGGCGCATCCTGCCCAAATGCGAGATCGTCGAAGAAGCATCCGATTGCCTCGCCTTGCTGTCGGGCCGCGCCCACCGCGTCTACACCGCCGTGTGCCTCGTCACGCCCGACGGCAAGCGCCGCAACCGGGTCGTGGAGACGCGCGTGCGCTTCAAGCGCCTGTCGCGCGAGGAGACCAAGGCCTATCTCGCGTCCGGCGAATGGCGAGGCAAGGCAGGCGGCTACGCCATCCAGGGTCTCGCCGGCGCCTTCGTGGTCAAGCTGGTCGGATCCCATTCGGCCGTCGTCGGCCTCCCGCTCGCCGAGACGGTGGCGTTGCTCGCCGGCGAAGGCTTTCCCGCGCTCGCCGGCTGGGCGGGCGATGCCTGAGGGCCCGACGGCGACCGCGCCCGCCTGCCCGGTCTGCGGCAAGCCGCGCGCGACGGAACACAAGCCGTTCTGCTCGGCGCGCTGCGCCGACCGCGACCTGCATCGCTGGCTGACCGGCGGCTATGCCGTGCCGGCCGCCTCCGCGACCGACGAGGAAGAGGACGACGGTCCGCCGCGGCGCGCCCGCGATCCCGACCCGGACGGGGACTGAACGGCCGAATCGCTTGCGGTCGGCCGCTCGCGTGCTATTGCGATGCGCCATCCGGCGGTCCCTCTTCGTTTGCGGGGCCGCGCTTCCCCAAGAGGCCCCATGGCGATCTCCGCGTCGAACCCGCCCCCCGAAGCCCTCGCCTTCGACGACGTGCTGCTGCGCCCCGGTCATTCGCGGGTGCTGCCGGGAGAGGTGAGCCTCGCCACCCGCATCGCCCGCGACATTCGCCTGAACCTGCCCATAGTGTCGGCGGCGATGGACACCGTGACCGAGGCGCGCCTGGCGATCGCCGTCGCGCAGGCCGGCGGGCTGGGCGTCGTCCACCGCAACCTCGGGATCGCCGAACAGGCCGAGGAAGTGCGCAAGGTCAAGCGCTACGAAAGCGGCATGGTGGTCGACCCGATCACCATCGAGCCGGAGGCGACGCTCGCCGACGCGCTGGCGCTGATGCGCGGCCACGGCATCTCCGGCATTCCCGTCGTCGAGAAGGGTCCCAAGCCCGCGCGCATCGTCGGCATCTTGACCAACCGCGACCTGCGTTTCGCCGACCGGCTGGAGGAGGCCGTCGCCTCGTTGATGACCCGCGAGGTCGTCACGGTGCGCGAGGGCGTCTCGCCCGACGAGGCGCGCCGCCTGTTGCACAAGCACCGGATCGAGAAGCTCGTCGTGGTGGACGGCGAAGGCCGCTGCGTCGGCCTGCTCACCGTCAAGGACATGGAGAAGGCCACACTGCATCCCGACGCCTGCAAGGACCCGGAAGGCCGCTTGCGCGTCGCCGCCGCCACCACGGTCGGCGACAAGGGCTTCGAACGCGCCGAGGCGCTGATGGCGGCGGGCGTCGACTGCCTGATCATCGACACCGCGCACGGCCATTCGCAGCACGTGCTCGACCAAGTGGGCCGCGTGAAGCGCGTGTCGAACCGCGTCGCCATCATCGCGGGCAACGTCGCCACGCGCGACGGCGCAAAGGCGCTGATCGACGCCGGCGCCGACGCCGTGAAGGTGGGCATCGGGCCTGGCTCGATCTGCACCACGCGCATCGTGGCGGGCGTCGGCGTGCCGCAGCTCACCGCGGTGATCGAGGCGGCGGAGGCCGCGCGCGCCGCCGGCGTGCCGGTGATCGCCGACGGAGGCATCAAGTTCTCCGGCGACCTCGCCAAGGCGATCGCGGCGGGCGCCGATTGCGCGATGATCGGTTCGCTGCTGGCGGGCACGGAAGAGAGCCCCGGCGAGGCGTTCCTGCACCAGGGCCGCTCGTTCAAAGCCTATCGCGGCATGGGCTCGGTGGGCGCGATGGCGCGCGGCTCGGCGGATCGTTATTTCCAGCAGGACATCAAGGACCAGCTGAAGCTCGTGCCCGAGGGCATCGAGGGCCAAGTGCCATACAAGGGACCCGCCGGCGCGGTGCTGCACCAACTCGCCGGCGGTCTGCGCGCCGCCATGGGCTATGTCGGCGCAAGGGACATCGCCGAGTTCCAGGCCAAGGCCGAGTTCATGCGCATCACGTCGGCCGGCTGGCGCGAGAGCCACGTCCACGACGTGACGATCGTGCGCGAAAGCCCCAACTATCCGGTCGGCGGGGGGTGAGGCCCCGCCCTCCCCTCACCGCGCCGGCACGACGCAATCGGGCGTCGTCATGTCGTTGGGGTCGGCGCAATATTTGGTCGGTCCCAGCGCATAGCCGCGCTTGGTCATGCAGGCCTTCACGTAATCGCGCGGGTCTTGGTCGGGCGCGGATTTCGACGCCTTCGCGCAGGCGTGGAAATCGGCCTGGGTCTTGGCGCGCGATGCGCCGGGCTTCATGAAGGCGGTCGTCGGCGCGCCGGGCGAAAACGTCGTGGCCGCGGCGGGCGGCACGGCGGCGGAGGGCGACGGCCCGGTCGGTTGACAACCCGCCGCGAGGCCGGCCAGCGCCAACGTCGCCGCGATGCGCGTGAAATTGCCCATGGTCGCCTCCCCTTGGCGCCGGCCCGGATCGCGGCCGGGAACCGGCGAGACCCCGACACTCCGCCTCGAGCGGGGCGGGGTCAAGCGACGCGATCGGCGGAAGCGCGCGCCGACGTCATCGCATCCTCCGGAAATCGGTCGGGCCCGGAAGGTCGAAGCCGAGCACGAACTCGTCGTTCGAGACGAAGCGGAAGCGGAACGAGAACGACCGCATCGGCATCGCGGGAATGCACGCGTCGCGGAAGTCGCATTGCCGGTCCGGGATGACGGATCGGAATTGCGCCGACAAAACGTCGCCGTTCACCGCCCATCGGCCGAAGCTCGCGTAGATGGTGCCGCCCGAAAGCTGGCGCGCGAACACTTGGCCGTCGAGATCGAATTGCAACAGGCCGGCCGGGCTCGACCAATTTCCGATCAAGGTCGGGGTCTGGGCGGCCGAACGGCCGGCGAGCGCGAGGCACCCGAGCGCGCCGAGGATCTCGACGCGCAAGGCGCGACGACACGACCGGAAAGGCGATGGTTTCGGCATGGCGGGACCCCATGGCCGAATTGAGCGTCGAGTCTATGCCCGGCGCCGCGCGTCGGTCAAACGGAGCGCGTTCCCCCATTGCGCCTTGCGCCCGGCGCTTCGAGGGTTAAACCGTCCGCCATGACACCCGCCGCACGCGTCGCCGCCGCCATCGAAGCGCTCGCCGACATTTTCGACCGCCGCCGCCCGGCTTCCGACGCCCTCAAGGACTGGGGCCTCGCCCACCGCTTCGCCGGCTCGAAGGACCGCGCCGCGATCGCCGCGCTGGTCCACGACGCGCTGCGCCGCAAGGCTTCGGCGCAATGGATCGTGGGCGCGCAGACCGCGCGCGCCGCCGCGCTCGGATCGCTGGCCCTCGTGCGCGGGCTCGACGCCGACGCGATCGCCGCGTTGTGCGAAGGGCCGCACGCGCCCGCCCCGCTGTCCGACGACGAACGCGCGCGCCTCGCGGCGGCCGACCTCGCCGACGCGCCCGAGTGGGTCGCCGGCGACTTCCCCGAATGGCTGGCGCCGCATCTGGCGGCGACCTTCGGCGACGACACCGTGGCCGAAGCGCGGGCGCTCTCCGCGCGCGCGCCGGTCGACCTGCGCGTCGACGTGGCGCGCGGGACCCGCGACGCGGCGGCCGCCAAGCTCGCCCATCTTTTGCCCGCGCCGACGCCGCACTCGCCCTGGGGATTGCGCATCGCGCCTGCCGCCGACGGCCGGCCCGTGCCGCTGGCGGCCGAACCGGCCTACGTGAAAGGCCTCGTCGAGGTGCAGGACGAGGCGTCCCAGCTCGCCGTGCTGCTCGCCGGCGCCAAGCCTGGCATGCAGGTCGTCGACCTGTGCGCGGGCGCCGGCGGCAAGTCGCTGGCGCTCGCCGCGGCGATGGGCGGCAAGGGCCAGGTGTTCGCCACCGACAGCGACGGGCGGCGCCTCGCGCCGATCCACGCGCGGATCGAACGCGCCCACGCCCGCAACGTGCAGGTGCGCTCGCCGCGCGGCGCGGCCGACCCGGTCGCCGACCTCGCCGGCCGCGGCGATCTCGTGTTCGTCGACGCGCCCTGCACCGGCATCGGCGCCTGGCGGCGCAATCCCGACGCCAAGTGGCGCGTGCGGCCGGGCGCGCTCGAACAGAGGATCGGCGACCAGCGGGAGACACTCGCGCGGGCGGCGGGCCTCGTGAAGCGCGGCGGCCGGCTGGTCTACGCGACCTGCTCGCTGTTGCGCGTGGAAAACGAGGACGCGACGGCGGCCTTCCTCGCCGCCCATCCCGACTTCCTGCCGCTCGACGCCGCCAAACTGGCGGCGGATGCGGGCGTGCCCGCGCTCGGCCAATACGCGGCGCCGCACGGCGCGGGCTTCCTGTTCAGTCCGCGTCGCACGGGCACCGACGGCTTCTACGTCGCCGCCTTCGCCCGCATGGGGTGAGGCGCCGTCACGCCTGGCCGCGACGCGCGTCCAGCGCCTCCGGATTGACCACGTGGATCGGCCGGCCGGCGTCGAAGGCGAGGATCTGGTCGAACACGTCGGAGAATTGCAGGTCGAATTCCTCCGCCGTGACGTAGCCGACGTGCGGCGTCGCGACGACGTTGGGCAGCGCCAGCAGCGGATCGGCGGGGTCCTGCAAGGGCTCGGTCTCGAACACGTCGACCGCCGCGCGGCCGGGCCTGCCGCGCCGGAGCGCCTCGACCAGCGCGCCGCGCTCGACCAACCCCGCCCGGCTCGTGTTCACGAAGATCGCGTCCGGTTTCATCAGCGCGAGGTCGGGCGCGCCGACGATGCCGCGCGTCGCCGCGTTCAGCCGCATGTGGAGCGAAAGCACGTCGCACGCGGCGAAGAACGCCGCCTTGTCGGCCGCCACCGCGTGGCCGGCGGCCGCCGCGCGCCGGCGCGAGTCTTCGCGCGCCCAAACGAGCGTCCTCATGCCGAACGCGCGGCCGTAGCCCGCGACGACCTCGCCGATGCGCCCGTAGCCGTAAACGCCCAGCGTCTTGCCGCGCAACGTGTCGCCGACGCTCGCCTGCCATCGGCCGGCGCGGAGCGCTTCCATGTTCTCGGGCAAGCGGCGCGCCGCCGCCAGGACGAGCGCCCACGTCAATTCCGCCGCCGCCCAGGACGGCGTGTCCGAGTGCATGTTCGAGCAGACGAGGACGCCCCTGCGCGTGCAGGCGTCGACGTCGATGTGCGGATGGACGCTGCGCTGGCTTATGAGCCTCAGCCGCGGCAGGCGGTCGACGAGGGCGGCGCGGATCGTGGTACGCTCGCGGATCAGGACCAGCGCGTCGAAATCGGCGAGGCGTCGGGCGAGTTCGGGATCGTCTTCGACGTGGTCGGTGAAGACCTCCACCCGATGGCCGGCGAGCTTGGCGAAGCACGGCAGCCCGCGCAGCGTGTCGAACCAGTCGTCGAGGATCGCGATCCTCACGGGCTTCCGCCCGCGGTCGGCGCCGCGATCGCGCGGCGCATCCCGCCCAACGTCCCGGCGGTCAACGCGGCCGCGAACAGCGCGCAGGCCGCGATGGCGAGCGCCATGAACCGCGGGTCGCCCTTGGGCAGCAGGCTGACGACGCCGATGGTCGCCATGCCGGCGACCATCTGCAACGCGCCGCCGAGCGCCGAGGCCGCCCCCGCGCGTTCGCCCTGTTCGTCCAGCGCCAGCACCATCGTCGGCCCGATCACGAGGCCGAGGCAGGCGAAGGTGGCCGCCAACGAGGCGATCAGGACGCCGACCCAGTCGGCGCCGACGAGCGTCCACAGGGCCGTGGCGCAGGCGAAGGCGGCGAAACCCGCCACGGCGACGCGCACCACGTAGGCGAGGCCGAACCGCTCGGCGAGCGGCGCGGCGAATTGCGAGGCGCCGATGAAGCCCGCCGCGTTGAACCCGAAGGCCAGCGCGAATTGGTTGGCGGTGAACCCGTAATGCCCGACATACAGGAACGGCGAGGTCGCGAGGAACGCGAAGAACCCGGACATGCCGGCCCCGCCGATGAAGGTCAGGCCGAGGAAGCGCCGGTCGCGCAGCAATTCGCCGTACGTCCGGGCGATGGACCGCGCATCGAGCGGCGCGCGCAGGCGCGGGTCCAGCGTCTCGGGCAGGACGAACGCGACGAGGAACAGCGCCGCCGTCGCCGCCGACAAGACCGCGACGAACACGCTGCGCCATCCCAGCAAGGTGATCAGGCCGCCGCCCAGCGCCGGCGCGAGGATCGGCGACACGCTGATGACCAGCATGATGAAGCCCATCATGCGGGTCGCCTCGACGCCCACGTACATGTCGCGGATGATCGCGCGCGGGATCACCATGGTGGACGCCGCGCCCACGCCCTGCACCAACCGCGCCGCGACGAGCCAGCCGATGGTCGGCGAGACCGCCGCGCCCAAGGCGCCCAGCATGTAGAGGCCGAGACCCACGAACATCGGCGGCCGGCGCCCGAACCGGTCGGCGGCAGGGCCGTAGACGACCTGCGTCAGGCCGAACGCGAGGAAGAACGAGGTCAGCGTCGCCTGCGTCGCCCGCGCGGAGGTATGGAGGTCCGCGGCGATCGTCGGCATCGCGGGCAGGTACATGTCGATCGCCACGGGGCCGATCGCCGCCAGAAGGCCGACGACGAGCGCCGCTCGTCCCATGGACATCTTCACGTGCGCGGACCCGCGAGCGCCGCGCACCCCGCCGCGGTCAGGCGCACCTTCGCCTCGTCGCCGGCGCGAAAACGCTCCAACAGGCCGGCGTCGAAGGCGTCCTCCCAGACCGGAAGCCGCGGACAGCTCGTACGCCAAGCCTCCATCACCTCGGCATAGTCGCGCGGACCCGCGGCGAGCGAGCGCAGGAGGTCTTCGACCAAGGCCTTGGGCGCGTCCAAGTCATCGCTCCGTTCGGCCGCCGCGCGGCGCTCGCGCCACCTTATCGCCGCCGGCCTTGCAGACAAAGCCGCGCCGTTCCCGGTGACGCGAAGCGCCGCCGGGAGGACGATCGAGCGGCGCGATCACTTCGTCGCGGGGACCGGCGTCGGGTTCGTCTTGGGCCGCGGGTTGAAGTCGGCGGGCATGTCGTTCTTGATGCCCAGCGCGTAATCGACCGGCAGGATGCCGATCGTCTTGCAGCCGGCGCCGGATGTCTGCGGCATGGGATCGTAAAGAGCTTTTGGCGTCATGACGTAAGAGGCCGGCAGCGGCGCGGCCTTGCCCGACAGCCGCGCGGGATCGAACGCGTCGAGCAGGTCCGACACGCCGGGCGTGATCGCGTCGTCGGGCCCCATGTTGGCCAGCCCGAAGCGCCTCTTGCCGAGTTCGCGGGCGCGCAATTCGTCGGGCAGCGTCGCCATCGGGGTGAGGCCGAACACGGCGTCCACCATCTTGGGCACCGAGGACTGGCTTCCTCGCTCGTGCGAGACGTAATGCGTCTTGGCGTAGGGCGAGATCACCAACAGGGGAACGCGCGGACCTTCGGTGAGGATCTCGCCGTTGGGGCCGCGCGCGCGGACCGGCGGCTTCACGTGGTCGTAGTCGCCTTCCGAATCGTCCCAAGTGATGACGATGGCGCTGTCCTTCCAGTACGGGCTGGCCGCGATCTTGTCGATCGCGGTCGCCACCATCGCCTGGCTGATCTGGGAATCCGAATAGCCGGGATGGTCGTCGTCGCCGATGAAGTTCTTCTGCACCGCGGGGTCGGGATCGGCGGGCTTCAGGCCCAGCGTGTTCTCGTAGCCGCCCTTGACGAAGAACACCCCGCCCGCCGGCGACAGCTTGCGGCCGTCGATGTCGGCGAAGAAGTCGCCGAGCCCGTGCTGTTCCTGCAGCATGGCCGGGTTGTTGGCGACGTACCCGAAATATTGCGGGCCGTTGTGGTGCGCGATGTAGGAGGCGTGCGTGCCCATGGCATCGGTCGGGCCGTCGTCGTCGGACTTGGAATGTTCCTTGTCGTAGCCTTCCTCGTACCAGCCGAACGGCACGCGGCGCGCGCCCGAGGCGGCGAGCGCCTTCACGTCGCCCTGCACGTCGACGAGGTCGCCCTTCGGGTCGGAATCCTTCGCGGTCACCTTGGCGGCGTCGCCGCCCTTGGTCGTCAGCGGCAGCGAAGCGAAGGTCAGGTTGCGCTGCGTGGCGTATTCCTTGGGCGGGTTTCCTTTGAAATCGCCCGGATTGACCGGCATCTTGTGCGCGGACTTGTCGTCCTGCGAACCCCAGAACGGATCGGCGTCGTTGAGCACCGGCACGCCGGGACCCTTGTCCCCGTTGCCCTTGAAGGCCTGGTCGGGGTGCAACGCCCATTGCGTGACGCCGGTCTGCGCCGAGATGATCGACAGGTTGCCGGGCGTCGAGGGGCCGGTCATCTCCTCGAACACGTGGTCGAACAGCGTGAAGCGGTCGGCGTAGCGCCACAACACCGGGATGGTATCGCAATCTTCATAGGCCATCGCGAGTTCGCCGAACTGCTTGGCCATGAGCGAAGGATTTCCCGACGGCGAGTATTTCGTCTCTTCCGTCGTCGCGAATCCGTCCATCGCCGGGTCGCCCAGCGCGACGTGCATCTTCTTCACGGTGAGGGAATGCGAATGGTCGATGTCGTCGGTGTCCGAAGCGAACTCCTTCGGCCCGATGCGGAACGGATGGACGACGCCCTTCGAGCCGTCGACGTTCACGATCGGCTGGTCGAAGCCTGCGGTCTCGGCGGCCGGTCGCGAGAACAATCCATCGGCGCCCGGGAAGGTGCCGAAGTAGGAATCGAACGAACGGTTTTCCTGGTAGATCACGAACACGTATTTCACGCGCTTGCGCAACGCCGCGATCGTCTGCGCCGGGCTCAGCTTCGGCTCGGCCGCCGCCGGCACTACATAGGCCGCGACTTCCTTGGACGCCGGGACGGCATGGTAGTTCGGGGCGGTGGCGGCGAACGACTGTCCGATCAACGCCAACGGGCAGACGGTGGAAACCAGCAAATCGCGCAGGCGCATGGACGCTCTCCTCGTCGACCGGGGCGTGACTTTCCCCCCGGCCGTTCCGCGCGTCAACCAAGCGCGGCGAAATGACGTCGCGATGACGGCGGCGAACTTCCGCCGCGGCGCCTGCCGTGCAATGGTCCGACGGGTTCTGGGTCGCCTGCGTTTTTGATCGGAGTTTTCGATGCGTTCGTTTGGCGTCGGCGTTTTCGCCGGCATTGCGGCGTGCGCCGTCGTCGCTCCAGCATGCGCCGCCACCGTCAAGATCGTCGACGTCAAGCTGCGGCTCTATTTCGAAGACACAGGCGAATGGTCGCCGGACGTCTCTCGCATGAAAGGGCCATGGACGAACGTCGCGCGTGGCCGCGGCGTGTTCAGGCGGCCGGCGACCACGGTGCTGATCGACGCCACTTTCGGCGGCCCGAAGGACGGCGCGCCGAAATACGCGACCGCCGAGGTCGAGATCTCGCGCATGACGCCGATGGGCCAGCCGGCGCTGACGCGCGAGGCGCTGCAGGCGTTCCGCTTCGGGCCGGACGGCCTCGTCCACAAGGCGATCCTGCTGCAATCGGCGACCTGCCAGCCGCTGACCGTCAGGGTCTCGTCGGGCCGCGTCGCCAAGACGCTGACCATCCCCTTCCGCTGCACGCCGCCCAAGCCGAATCGCTGAACGCGGTCCGGGTCAGATCCAGCCGGAGAGCTCGCGCGCCACCACCGCTTCGATGACGCGCATTCCCTCGGGATCGGCGTTGAGGCAGGGCAGGGCGGCGAAATGCGTGCCGCCGGCCTTCTTGAAGATCTCCGCGTTCTCGACCCCGATCTCCTCGAGCGTCTCCAGGCAATCGGCGGCGAAGCCCGGCGTGACGACGGCGAGGCGCTTCACGCCCGACGCCGCCAGCGCCTTCACCGTCTCGAGCGTGTAAGGCTGGAGCCATTCCGCCGGCCCGAAGCGCGACTGGAACGTCAGCCGCAGCCTTTCGGCCGGCCAGCCGAGCTCCTCGCGCAGAAGGCGGGCCGTCTTGGCGCATTGGCAATGATACGGATCGCCCTTGTCGAGATAGTCGCGCGGCACGCCGTGGAACGATGCCAGCACGACCTCCGGCTCGAAATCGAGCGCGGCGAGATGGCGGCGCGTCGAATCGGCGAGCGCCTTCACGTAGACCGGATCGTCGCCCCACGGCGGCGCGACGCGCAGGCTCGGCTGCCAGCGCATTCCCGCGAGCGCCTCGAACGCCTTGTCGCAGACGGTGGCCGTCGTCGCGGCCGAATATTGCGGATAGAGCGGCACGAGCAGGATGCGGTCGCAGCCCGCCGCGCGCATCGCCTTCAACCGCTCCGCCATCGGCGGCTTGCCATAGCGCATCGCGAAATCGACGACGAGTTCGCCGCCGCACGGACCCAGCGTCCCGCTCGCGACGGACGCCGCCAGCGTTTCGGCCTGCTGGCGCGTGATCGTCTTCAAGGGGCTCTCGTCGCGTTCGCGGTTCCAGATCTTGTCGTAGTCGCGGCCCTTGCGGCCCGGGCGCACCGTGAGGATGACGAGGTTGAGCAGCGGCCACCACAGCCAGCGCGGCGTCTCGATGACGCGGCGGTCCGACAGGAATTCCTTCAGATAGCGCCGCATCGAGAAATAGTCGGTGGCCTCGGGCGTGCCGAGGTTGACGAGCAGCACGCCGATCTTGCGGGGCGCGATCGGCGGATGGCCGGGGGGCAGCGGCGGGCGGAGGGAATCGGGCGGCGTCATCGGAAAATCGCACTTCCATGCTTGTTCGAATTGCGCGAGGTTTCGGCCGAGGCGTGTAACACGGGCGATGGAGAGCGACCATGAACGGCTTGACGCGGCGCGGGACCTTGGCGGGAGCGGGCGCGGCGGCGGCCGCGGCAGGCGTTCCCGCGGCGGCTGGCGCCGCCGAGCCGCCGATCAAGATCGCCTTCCTCGTCGTCAACGACTTCTACAAGGTCGATCCCTCGAACGGCCGCGG
>JAGWKJ010000265.1 GCA_028865375.1 Hyphomicrobiales bacterium
AGGGCAAGACGTCGAACATGAACGGTCTCGCCATCGCCGCCGCCGAGCTCGGCAAGTCGGTGCCCGAGATCGGCCTCACGACGTTCCGGCCGCCCTATACGCCCGTCACGTTCGGCGTCTACGCGGGCGCCGCGCGCGGGCTCCTGTTCGAGCCGGTGCGCCGCACGCCGATGCACGCGCTGGCGCAGGCGCAGGGCGCCGTGTTCGAGGACGCCGGACCGTGGAAGCGCGCGCTCGCGTTCCCGCGCGCCGACGAGGACGTCCACGCCGCCGTCGCGCGCGAGTGCCGCGCGGTGCGGTCGGGCGTTGGCATGTTCGACGCCTCGACGCTCGGCAAGATCGAGGTCGCGGGGCCGGACGCGGCGGCGTTCCTCGACCTGATCTACGTCAACGACATGTCGAAGCTCGCGCCCGGCAAGTGCCGCTACGGGCTGATGCTGAACGAGCAGGGCTTCGTGATGGACGACGGCGTGGTCGCCCGCCTCGCGCCCGACCGCTTCCACGTCACGACGACCTCTTCGGGCGCCGCGCGCGTGTTGCAGCACATGGAGGATTACCTCCAGACCGAGTTCCCGCACCTGCGCGTCTGGCTGGCCTCGACGACCGAACAATGGGCGGTGCTGGCTCTCCAAGGCCCCAAGGCGCGCGAGGTCCTTGCGCCGCTCGCGCCCGGCGCCGACCTCTCGCGCGAGGCGCTCGCGCACATGGCGTTCCGCGACGTCGCCGTGCTGGGCGTGCCCGGCCGCGTGTTCCGGGTCAGCTTCACCGGCGAGCTCGGCTTCGAGGTCAACGTGCCGGCCGACCACGGTCCCGCCCTGTGGGAGGCGGCGCGCGCGGCGGGCGAAGCGCACGGCATCGTCGCCTATGGCACCGAGACGATGCACGTGCTGCGCGCCGAGAAGGGCTATGTCGTCGTGGGCCAGGACACCGACGGCACGGTGACGCCCGACGACCTCGGCTTCGGGCGCGCGATCCCCAAGGCAAAGCGCGACTTCGTCGGCAAGCGCTCGCTGTCGCGGCCAGACATGACGGCGCCGGGCCGGCCGCAATTCGTCGGCCTGCTGCCCGACGATCCAGCCGCCGTGCCCGACGAGGGCGCGCAGATCGTGGCCGAGGCGACGCAGACGCCCGGCGCCAAGGCGATCGGCCACGTCACGTCGTCCTATGCCAGCGCGACGCTCGGGCGCTCGTTCTGCCTCGGCCTGGTGGCGGGCGGGCGGACGCGCCACGGCGAGACGGTGCACCTCACCGTGGCGACCGGAACGTCGCTCTCCACGATGCCGGCCCGGATCGTCGATCCCGTGTTCCACGACAAGGAAGGCAAGCGCCTCGATGGCTGAGACCGCAACGCCCGCCCCGCGCACGCCGGCCATCGCCGACGATGCGGCCTTGCGCGCAGAGGTCGGGGGGACCGCGCTCGTGACCCAAGGCCCCGCCACCCGCCTGCTGTTGCGCGGCGCGGCGGCCGCCGACGCCGCGGGCGCGGCGTTCGGCGTCGCGATCCCAACGACGCCCCTGCGCGCCAACGTCGGCGGCGGCCGCGCGGCGCTATGGCTCGGGCCCGACGAATGGCTGTTGCTCGCCTCGGCCGAGGATGCGGCGCCCGCGCGCGACGCGCTCGTCCGCGCGCTCGCCGACGTGCCGCACGGCCTGTTCGACGTGTCGCACCGTCAGGTCGGCCTGGCGATCGAGGGGCCGTCGGCGGCGCGCACGTTGGCGGCGGGCGTGGCGCTCGACCTCTCGGCCGACGCGTTCCCGGTGGGCGCCTGCACACGCACCGTCTTCGAGAAGGCGGAGATCGTCCTGTGGCGGACGGATCCCGGACGCTTCCATGTCGAGGTCTGGCGGTCCTTCGCGCCCTATCTCGTCGAACTGCTCGACGTCGTGCGCAGGCAGGACGCGGCCGCTCCCTGAACGGCCCGCGTCACGCCGCGGAATCGAACCGATAGGCGTCCATCACCAGCACGCCGTATTCGTGGCTCGAATGCACGCGCTTGCCCTTGGCGCCGGGCCCCGCCGCGCCCATCGCGAAGGGCAGCGGCAGGAAGTGCTCCGGCGTGGGATGGTTTTCGCGCGCGAAGGGCGCCTTGGTCTCGAAGGCGGCGATGTCGTCGGTGGCGCCGGCTTCGGCCTTTTCGTGCACCCAGCCCGCGAACGTTTCCACCCAATCGGGCGCCGGCGAATCCGGCTTGTAGCCGCCGCGGAAAAAGGCGCCGAGGTTGTGCGTCGCCGAGCCGGAGCCGACGATCAGCGTGCCCTCGTCGCGCAGGGAAGCGAGCGCGCGTCCCATCGCGACGTGGTGGGCGCCCGTCAGCTGCGGCTGAACGGAGATTTGCGCCACGGGAATGTCGGCCTTGGGGAACAGCAGCGACAGCGGCGTCCACGTGCCGTGGTCGAAGCCGCGGCCCGTCACTGCGCGCGCGTGCAGGCCCGCGGCGTCGAGCAGCGACACCGCGCGGGCGGCGACGTCGGGCGCGCCGGGCGCGTCATAGCGCCAGCGGTGCAGTTCCGGCTCGAAGCCGCCGAAGTCGTAGATCATGGCGGGCTTCCGGTCGGCGGTCAGCGTCGGCTGCGCGGTCTCGAAATGCGCCGTGCACACCAGGATCGACTTCGGCCGGTCGAACTCGGCCACGAGCTCCTCGCCGAACGCTCGCATGAACTTGTGCGCCGGCGTCGGGTGCAGGACGATGTTGGGCGCGCCATGGGACAGGAACAGGCTCGGCAAGGTCTTGGACATGGGCTCGCCTCTGGACTGGTTCGGCCGCCGGACGTCGGCCACCGCGACCAATATAGGACGAACCGCCGCCGTCGCGCTTGCCGACCTGCAAGGACGACGTTGCCGGGGCGGGGGACCCGGTCCGCCGACGGCTCGGAAAGCGCCCTTCGCCCCGTGCGCGGCGGCCCGACGCCGGCTAATGTGCGGCGCCGATTCTGCGGAAGCCCATGCACGCGCCAGCGATACGGACAGGCCGCCCCTCGGATCTCGCCGCGATCCACGCGCTCGAAACGCAGGTCTTCGAGTCCGACCGCCTGACCCGGGCGGCGCTTCGCGGCCATCTCGCCTCGGTGCGCGAGCCCGTGATCGTCGCGGAACTCGACGGCCGCCTGGTGGGCTACGCGCTGGTCGTGATGCGCCGGGATTCGGCGGCCGCGCGGCTCTACTCGCTGGGCGTGTCGGGCGACGCGGCGGGCCGCGGCGTCGGCTCCGCGCTGCTGGCGGAATGCGAGGCGCGGGCGGCGGCGGCGGGCGCGCGCTCGATGCGGCTGGAAGTGCGCCGCGACAACCGGGCGGCGATCGCGCTCTACGAGCGGCGCGGCTATCGCCGCTTCGGCCGCTACGACGATTTCTACACCGACGGCGAGGCGGCGTGGCGCTACGAAAAGCGCCTGCTCGCGCCGGCCGCGGGCGTCGTCGCGCCGGCGC
>JAGWKJ010000266.1 GCA_028865375.1 Hyphomicrobiales bacterium
AGACCGACAGTTCGAGCGTGGCGGGGAACAGCGTGCGGAATTCGTGCAGCACGGGCGAGCTGGTCACGATGGACGTGCCGAGGTCGCCGTGCGCGACGCCCCAGGCGTAGGTCAGGAACTGCCGCCACAGCGGCCGGTCGAGCCCCAGCGAATGCATGAGCTGGGCGTGCGCCTCGGGCGACATCCCCCGCTCGCCCGCCATGATCTCGACCGGGTCGCCCGGGATCAGCCGGATGGCGGCGAAGACGATGAACAACAGCGCGAAGAACGTGGGAACCGCAAGCGCAAGACGGCGGAGGGCGAGGCGCAGCATGGCGCGGGAAGCCGCGCGCCGCCCCGGGGGACGGCGCGCGGCCTCATGTCACTTGAGGTCGACGCCCGCGAACTGGTGCTCGCCGAACGGGATCATCTTGTAACCCGTCACGTTCGCCGCGGTGACCTCCGAGACGACGGAATGGGCGATCAGGAACGAAGGCTGCTGCGCCGCCTCGATCACCTGCATCTGCTGGTAGAGCTTGGCGCGGGCCGCTTGGTCGGGAAGCGTGCGCGCCTTTTCGAGCAGGGAGTTGAACGTCGGGTCGCACCATTTCGAGATGTTGTTGTCGGCCGGCTTGCCGCCCGGGCACCCGAGCAGGAAGAAGAAGTTGTCAGGGTCGCCGTTGTCGCCCGTCCAGCCGAGCTGCGAGGACTGGTCCTCGCCGGCCTTGGCGCGCTTCAGGTATTCGCCCCATTCGAACGTCTTCAGCGTCGCGGTGACGCCGACCTTGGCGAGGTCGGCCTGCATCATCTCGCCGATGCGCTTGCCGTTGGGATTGTAGGGCCGCGTCACCGGCATGTACCAGAGCTCGATGGCGAGCGGCGTCTTCACGCCGGATTCGGCGAGCAAGGCCTTGGCCTTGGCGGGGTCGTAGGCGACCGGCTTGATCGACGCGTCATAGGACCACATCGTGGGCGGGATCAGGGTGGGCGCGGGGATCGCGTTGCCGCCGTAGACCTCCTTGATGATGGCGTCGCGGTCGATCGCCATGCTCAGCGCCTCGCGGACCTTGAGGTTGTCCATCGGCGGCTTGGTCACGTTGAACGACCAATAGGCGATGTTGAGGCCGGACGCGGAGACGACCTTGAACTTCGGGTCGGCCTTGATCGCCGGCAGGTCGGCGGGCAGCGGATAGCCGTTCACTTGGCACTCGCCGGCCTTCATCTTCGAGAAGCGCGCCGCGGCGTCCGGCGTGATGGCGAACACGAGGTCGTCGACCATCGCCTTCTCGCCGAAATTGCGCAGCTCGTTCTTCTTGTATCGGATCACCGCGTCCTTCTGGTAGTTCACGAAATAGAACGGTCCGGTGCCGACCGGCGTCTGGTCGATCTGCGCCTGCTGGCCCTTCTTGGCCAACCAGTCGGCATATTCGGCCGAGTAGATCGAGGCGAACGGCATCGCGAGGTTGGCGATGATCGGCGCGTTTGGCTCGTTCAGCGTGAACTTCACCGTGTAATCGTCGACCTTGGCGACCGAAGCGATCAGCTTGGGCATGTCCATGTCGTTGAAATAGGAGAATTTGCCGTTCGACACCGAGTGGTAGGGGTTCTTCGGGTTCATCTGCCGGTCGAACGAGAAGATCACGTCGTCGGCGTTGAAGTCGCGGGTCGGCGTGAAGCCGCCGGCGGCGTGGAACTTTACGCCCTTGCGCAGGTGGAAGACGATCGTCTTGCCGTCGGCCGACACGTCCCAACTCTCGGCGAGACCGGGACCGGTCTCGGTGGTGCCGCGCTTGAACTCGACGAGCTGGTCGTAGACCGGCTGCGTCGCGTCGAAGGTGGTGCCCGCCGTGCCCAGCGCGGGCGAGAAGCTCTCCGGGCTGCCCTCGGAGCAATACACGAGCGTCTTGGCGGAAGCGCCCGCGACGCCGGCCAGCAAGGCGCCGAGCGCGGCGCCGATCAATGTTGCGCGTTTCATGTCGAAACCCCTCCCACGCGCCGCACGCGCGGCGCCACCTGAGCGGAGGCTAGCGCCCCGCGCGGCGTTCCGCCAGCCCCGGCGCGAGGGAGCGGCGCATCGAAATATCCGTCGCGTCCAAAATGGTTTGCGCCGCCGCGCACCGCCGCTAAGGTCGCCATGCGACCGCGCCGACCCCGATCCGGAGCCGACAGATGACCCTTGCAGCCGCCGCGGCGCCCGACGCGCCGATGACCGCGCCCGAACGCCGAGCGGTGCTCGCGACGTCCTTCGCCACCTTGCTGCTGTGGTACGATTTCTATCTCTACGGCTGGACCGCGCCGCAGATCGGCGCGACTTTTTTCGCCGGCTTTTCGCCGACCGCGCAATACGCGTTCGCGCTGCTCGTCTTCGCGGCGGGATTCCTGGTGCGCCCCGTCGGCGCGGTGGCGATCGGCCGCCTCGGCGACCTCATAGGCCGCCGCTACGCGATGACGCTCGGCCTGATGGCGATGGGCCTGTCGACGGCGCTGGTCGCGGTCCTGCCCGGCTCGCGCGCCATCGGCGTCCTCGCGCCGGCGTTCCTGATCGCGTTGCGGATGTTGCAGGGCCTCGCGCTCGGCGGCGAATACGGCGCGGCGGCGACCTACGTCGCGGAATGGGCGCCGCCGGGCAAGCGCGGCTTCTATACGTCGTTCCTGCAGGCCACCGCGACGATGGGGCTGTTCCTGTCGCTGCTCGCGATCTTCGTGGCGCGCAACGCCTTCGGCGCGCCGGCGTTCGGCGGCGTCGGCCTCGCGGCAGGCTGGCGGGCGCCCTATCTCGCATCGCTGTTCCTCGTGGCGGCGGCGTTGTGGCTGCCCGGCGCACTCGACGAATCGCCGCTGTTCGGGGACCTGCGCCGGCGGCGCGAGACTTCGGTTGCGCCGGTAGGCGAGGCGTTCGGCGACTGGGCGCGCACGCGCATGGGTCTCGCCGCGTTGTTCGGCATGGTCGCGGGCCAAGCGGTGATCTGGTACGGCGGCCAGTTCTACGCGCGCGTGTTCCTCGTGGGCACGCTGAAGCTGTCGCCCGACGCCGCCGACATGGCGCTGATGGCCGCGCTGTTCATCGGCGCGGCGGGATTCCTGCTCTTCGGCTGGCTGTCCGACCGCATCGGCCGCAAGCCGATCATTCTCGGCGGCTGCCTGCTGGCGGCGGCGACCTATTTCCCGGCGTTCGGCCTGCTCACCCACGCGGCCAATCCCGCGCTCGAAGCGGCGCTGGCCAAGGCGCCGGTGATCCTGACCGCCGATCCGGCCGATTGCAGCCTGCTGTTCGATCCGGTCGGCGGCCGCGTGTTCGCCAATTCCTGCGACGTCGCGCGCCAGGCGCTGGCCGCGCGGTCGGTGCAGTTCACCACCAGCGCCGCGCCGCCCGGCGCGGTGGCGCGCGTCAGCGTCGGATCGAAGACGTTCGAGGCGGTCGATCTCGCGCGCGGCGGCCCGGA
>JAGWKJ010000021.1 GCA_028865375.1 Hyphomicrobiales bacterium
CGAACCTCGGCGCGGCGGCCGCGTTTAACCTGCTTTACGTTGCGGGGCTCGTCGCATTCGGCGTCATGCCGGGCCTGGCCTCCGGGCGCTGGACGACCTCGCTCGCATGGGGCGCGGCGTTCGGCCTCGTCGCCTACGGCACCTACGATCTCACCAACCAAGCGACGCTGCGCAATTGGTCGACGACGCTGAGCGTCGTCGACATGGCGTGGGGCGCGGTCCTGTCGGGCGCCGCGTCGGTCGCGGGCTACTTCGCGGCGTCGCGGTTCGGCTGACGCAGACGCGCTACAGGACGGAAATGAACCCGCCGTCGACGTACAGCATGTGGCCGTTGACGAAATCGGACGCCGCCGAGGCGAGGAACACGGCCGCGCCGGCCAATTCTTCCGGCCGTCCCCAACGCCCGGCCGGCGTGCGGCCCTTGACCCACGCGTCGAAGGCCGCGTCCGCCAGCAGGGCGGAGTTCATTTCGGTCGAAAAATAGCCGGGCCCGATGGCGTTGGCCTGGATGCCGTGGCGCGCCCATTCGGCGGCCATCGCCTTGGTGAGCATCTTGATCGCGCCCTTGGCCGACGCATAGGGCGCGATCGTGGGCCGCGCCGCGTCGCTCGTCAGCGATCCGATGTTGATCACCTTGCCCGCCCCGCGCGGGATCATCCGCTTGGCCGCCTCGCGACCCACGAGGAAGGCCGCCGTGAGGTTGGTGTCGATCACGCGCCGCCAATCGGCGGCGGCGAGCTCGACCATCGGCTTGCGGAACTGGATGCCGGCGTTGTTCACCAGCACGTCGATCGCGATCCCCCGCGCGTCGAAATCGGCGAAGGCCGCTGTCACGGCCGCCTCGTCCGCCACGTCGAAAGCGCCGGTCAGGACGTCGATCCCCTCCACGCGGAGCGTGGCGGCCGTCGCGTCGAGCTTGGCGGCGTCGCGACCGTTGAGGACGATCCGCGCGCCCGCCTCGCCCAACCCGCGCGCCATCGCCAAGCCGAGCCCGGCCGACGATCCGGTGACGAGCGCGGTGCGGCCTTGCAGCCTGAACAGTTCCGGGGTCTTCATGCGTCGCTCCCGCGCACCGTCAGGTCGGTCCGGTCGTAGACGTCCGGCTTGAGTTCGGTGCCCAGCCCCGGTCCTTCCATCGGGAGGACGTGACCGTCCTTGATCGTGGGCACCACGGTCACCAGTTCACGGTACCAGCCGTCGTAGAACGCGCGCACAGATTCCTGCGTCAGCGCGTTGGGCTGGCTGAACGACATGTGGACGGCGGCGGCGAAGGCGACCGGCCCGACGCAATCATGGACCACGAAGGGCTTGTGGTAGGTGTCCGCCAGCGCCGCGATCTTGCGGCCTTCCGTGATGCCGCCGGTCCAGCACAGGTCGGCGTTGACGATGCCGATCGCCTCGCGGTCGAGCATGTCTTTGTACGCGAAGCGCGAGCCCAGCGTCTCGCTGGCGCAGGTCGGCACGCGGGTCGCGCGCGCGTATTCCGCCAACGCGCCGGGCGAATTCATGCGGATCGGATCCTCGAACCAATAGGGATCGAATGGCTCCAGCGCCTTGGCGATCTTCTTGGCCGCCGTGAGGTTCCACAGCGAGTGGAGCTCGACCATGATCTCCATGCGGTCGCCGACGCGCTTGCGGATCAGCTCGAAGGGCCGCAGCGCCGCCTTCATCGAGGCGGCCGAGATGTCGGCGCCGTCGGTCTCGCGCGCGGCCGGATCGAACGGCCAGATCTTCATCGCCGAAATGCCCTGCCCCAGCAGGTCCTCGGCGAGCGCGCCGGCGTCCGACATGAACGCTTCGAGATCCTCGTAGGGCCCCTCGGCGCCGCGGTTCCAAGTCTCGACCGGGCGGATGTCGAGGCTGCGCACGTAGCGATAGCCCGCGCAGGTGTTGTAGATCGGCATCCGGTCCCGGCAAAGGCCGCCGAGCAATTGATGCACCGGCTGCCCGGTCGCCTTGCCGAACAGGTCCCACAGCGCGATGTCGATCGCCGAGGCGGCGCGATATTCCGCCCCGGTGCTCGAATGGGCGAGCGGCAGGTCGAGCATCGCGCGGTGCAGGGATTCGATGCGCAGCGGATCGCGGCCGAGCAGACGCACGGCGAGCGCGTCATGGACGTGCGCGGCGACGGCGCCCGCGCCGTAGAACGTCTCGCCGAGGCCGACGAGCCCCGCGTCGGTGTGGACGCGGACCCACAGCACGTTGCCGAACTCGCGCGCGCACAGCGTCTCGATGCGGGTGATCTTCATGCGGCCCTCCGGGCGGCAATGGAACAAATTCCGAAACACTTTGATAGGCCCTTTCGGCGCCGTCTCGCTCCCGCTTCCGGATCCGGAGCGATTTGTCATCGCCCAAAAACCATGCCGGCGACGCGGCCCTTGATTGGCACTGGCGGCAAAGCGGCCACCCGCGCCGCTTGTGATCTATAGTTGACACTCCATCCAGACTGTGCAACATACTTTACATGTTCGATGTCCGCCGAACCGCCGAGTTCATGGCTTGGCTGACGGCATTGCGGGACGTGCGGGCGCGCGCACGGATCGCGAAACGGATCGACCGCATCGCGCTGGGCGCCTTCGGCGATGCGAAAATGCGCCGGTGACGGCGTGAGCGAACTGCGTTTCGACTTCGGGCCGGGATATCGAATTTACTTCGTCCGTCGCGCCGAATTGGTGGTGATCCTGCTGTGCGGCGGCGACAAGGACACGCAAGAACGGGACATCGCCAAGGTCAAGTCGATGGCACGGGAGGTCTGACATGACGATCGAAACCAAGCCTTGGGATGCGGCCGAAGCGCTCCGCACGCCGGCCGACGTCGCGGCCTATCTCGACGCCTATCTCGAAGACGGGACGCCCGAGGAAATGTTGCGCGCCCTCAAGACGGTCGCGCGGTCCCGCGGCATGTCTGCGCTCGCCCGCGAAACCGGGCTCAGCCGCGAGGCGCTGTATCGCGCCTTCAGCGACGACGGCAATCCGACGCTCGATACGCTGCTGCGCGTGCTGAAGGCGCTCGGCGTACGCCTCGCCGTGGCGGCGTGAACGGACCGGCGCGTTTTTCCTCGCCCGAAGATCGACTTGGGCCCTAGGCGCGGCGCCCCGACATCGCGTAGCCTGCGCCCGCCGAACGAGGGGGGAGGCTTCCATGCGCTACGAAGTGTCGGGGACCGTGATGCAGACGGTAGCGATCGACCTCGACCCGGGCGAGGCGGTCTACAGCCAGACCAACTCGATGGCTTGGATGAACGATTCCATCGTCATGGACACGCATACCGGCGGCGGTTTCCTCGCCGGGCTGAAGCGCTCGTTCGGCGGCGGTTCGTTCTTCATCACCGACTTCACCGCGCGCGGCGCCGGCCACGTCGCCTTCGCGCCGCGCTTTCCCGGCGCGATCATCCCCGCCGAACTGGGGCCCGGCCAATCGCTGATCTGCCGCAAGGAGACGTTCCTGTGCGCGCAGAAGGGCGTGACGCTCGAACTCGCCTGGCAGAAGCGGATCGGCTCTGGCTTCTTCGGCGGCGCCGGCTTCATCCTGCAAAAGGTGACCGGCCCCGGCGTCGTCTGGCTCGACCTGTCGGGCGAGGTCGTCGAACGCGATCTCGCCGCCGGCGAGCGGCTGCTCGTCCACGCCGGCCACGTCGGCATGTTCGAGCCCGGAGTCGGCTTCGACATCCAGATGGTGCGGGGTTTCAAGAACGTGCTGTTCGGCGGCGAAGGCCTGTTCCTCGCCACGCTCACGGGTCCCGGTCACGTCTGGCTGCAATCGATGCCGATCCTCAACCTCGCCGAGGAGATCGCGCGCTATCTGCCCGGCGGCGACACCGGCGCCAATTCGGGCGCGGGCCAGACGCTCGCCGCCGGAGCGACGGCGGGCGCGGTCGGCGGCCTGCTCGGCGGATTGTTCGGCGGCGGAAGCGACAACACCTGACGCGCAAGGGCGGGCGCATGGACGCCAAGGCGACGCGGACGGGCGATCCCTCCGACGGGCTCGGTTACGCCCAAGGCGCGCTCGACCGGCGATCCGACCTGCGCGCCGACGCGGCGGCGATCGCGGCGCTGCGCGAACGCCCCGACGCGCGCGCGCTGGCGCTGTCGCGCGAGGTCGCGATCCTGCGCGCGGGAAGCGACCGCGCGACGCTGCCGCGCGGCGAGGCCGAAGCGCTGGGCGCGCCCGTCGAAGAGGCGTTCCTCGGCCTCGACGCCGAGGGCCCGGTCTTCGTCTTCGGCTTGCCGGACGACGCGCTCGACCTCGTGGAAGATCCCGATCCCGGCGCGCTGATCGACCGTCGCAAGCTCGTCGTGCCCGGCAGGTCCGATCTCGCGGCGGTCGACCTGCGCGCGCTCGCCCAGCGCGGGCTGACGAATCCGGCCGAAGTCGGGATCGCGGCGCAGGGCAAGGCGCTGGTCGGCTGGCATCGCCGGCATCGGTTCTGCGCCAATTGCGGCGCCCCGACGAAAGCGGCGGACGCCGGCTGGCGGCGCGATTGCGCGGCCTGCGGCGCCCAGCATTTCCCGCGTACCGACCCGGTCGTCATCATGCTGGCGACGCGCGGCGGCCGCTGCCTGCTCGGCCGCCAGGCGCGGTTTCCCGTCGGCATGTATTCCGCGCTCGCCGGCTTCATGGAGCCCGGCGAGACCGTGGAACAGGCGGTGCGGCGCGAACTCGGCGAGGAGGCGGGCGTCGCCTGCGGCGCGGTACGCTACCATTCGAGCCAGCCGTGGCCGTTTCCCGCCAACCTGATGATCGGCTGCTTCGCCGAGGCGCTCGACGACCGGTTGACGGTCGACGGCAAGGAGCTCGAGGACGCGCGCTGGTTCGGCCGCGACGAGATCGCCGCCATGCTCGAAGGCCGCCATCCCGGGGGGCTGACGCCGCCGGGGCCGATCGCCATCGCCCATCGCCTGCTGAGCGTCTGGGCCGCCGGCGGCGCCTGAGATCATTGCGCCTTGGGGGCGTCGTCGTTCGATTTCGCGCGCACGGCGCGGCGCGCCCGCCCGCCCGGGCGCAGCGGCGCGTTCAACGCCTTGCGATATTCGTCGCGCTTGCCGTGGATCGAGGCGATCACGAAGCCCATCGGCACGCCGATGTCGACGAGCACCGCCTCCGACAATTGCAGGCTCGCCTCCACCGTCTCGGGCACCGCGTCGGTGACGCCCAGCGCATAGAGCGCGCGGGCGTGTTCGGCGTCGCTGGCGCGCGCCAGGATCGGCAGGTCGGCGCGCTCGGCGCGCGCCAGCGCCACCACCGCCTCGGTCGCCTTGGGCGCGTTCATGGTGACGACCAGCGCGCGCGCCTCGTCGAGGCCCAGCGAGGCCAGCAATTCGCGCCGCGTGGCGTCGCCGTAATGGATGTCGAGGCCGCGCCGGCGAAGCCGCGCGACCAGGCCGGCGTCGCCGTCGACCGCCACGAACGGGATCGCGTGCGCCGACAGCATGTCGCCCACCAGCGCGCCGACGCGGCCGTAGCCCACCACGATCACGCGCGGCGCCGGCGCCAGCGCGAGGTTTTCCGGCGCCGCCGCGACGGCATCGGCACGGTGCAGCCGCTGGCCGAGCCGCGCCAGCGCCGGCAGCAGGAACAGGCCGAGCGCGGTCGCGGTGGCGGCGGGCGCGACGGCGCCGGCGGGCAACGCGCCCGAGACCGCGCCGGCCGCGAACAGCGCGAAGGCGAATTCTCCCGCCGGCGCCAGCAGCAGCGCGGTCTCCGCGGCCGCCAGCGTCCGCAACCCTTGGGCGCGCGCGAGGCCGAACACGACGAAGCCCTTGGCGGCCAGCGTCGCGGCGAGGATCGCCAGCGGCGCCGCCGGCGCCGCGGCGAGCGCGCGCAGGTCGAGTCCGGCGCCGATCGACACGAAGAACAGGCCGAGCAGGAGGCCCTTGAAAGGCTCGATCGTGACCTCGATCTCGCGGCGGTATTCGGTCTCGGCCAGCAACAGCCCGGCGACGAAGGCGCCCAGCCCCAGCGACAGGCCGAGCGCGGCCGCCGCCGCGCCGGCGCCGAGCACGACCAGCAGCGTGGCGGCCATGAAGCTGTCGCCGTCGCGCGTCGACGCGGCGTGGCGGAACAGCGGCCTGAGCGCGATCCGCCCGAAGGCGATCAGCGCCGCGACGCCGAGCGCGGCGGGCAGCGCGGAGAGCAGCAGCGCCGACAACGCGCCTCCTCGGCCGCCCGCGCCGAGGAAGCCCGCCATGGCCAGCAAGGGCGCGACCGCCACGTCCTGCGTCAACAGCGTCGCGAAGCTCGCCCGCCCCACCGCGCCGGTGAGCCGCTTGGCCTCGCCGAGCGCCGGCATCACGATCGCCGTCGAGGACATCGACAGCGCGGCCGCGACCAACAGCGCGGTCGACGGGCGCGCGCCGAAGGCGACGCCGGCCGCCGTCAGGATCGCCATCGAGGCGAGGATCTGTCCCAGACCGAGGCCGAGCGCGAGCTTGCGCAGGCGGATCAGGCGCTCGAACGTCAGTTCGAGCCCGAGCGTGAACAGCAGGAACGCCACGCCGAGCGAAGCCACCTGCGCGATCGCCGCCGTGTCGGCGAAGGTGAGATAGCGCAGCGGCGGCGCGCGGTCGGCGAAGGCGCCGAGCCCTGCCGGGCCGAGCGCCGCGCCGGCCGCCAGATAGCCCAGCACCGGAGGGGCGCGGAACCGCCGCAGCAGCGGCGCCAGCACGCCGGCCACCGCGAGGAACAACAGGGTCTCCCGTACGTCGGGCAGCGCGGTCGAGGCGTCCATCGCGATTCCGTGTCACGGGAACGCAAACCGGGCGGCGGGCGCTGTCAAGCGGGCCGCGCTACGGCCTCCTCGCCGATGGCGCGCGCGCGACGCCGCTGCTAGTCTGGCGCCGAGCGAAGGCCGGAGGCGGATCGCCATGTCGAAACGCGCCAAGGTGGCCTGCGCCGGCGACCTGCTCGTCGAGTTCGTCGCGACCGAGCGCAACCTCCGTCACCGCCGCGCGACGACCTATGCCGGGCCGTTTCCGTCGGGCGCGGCGGGCATCTTCATCGACCAGGCGGCGCAGGTCGGAGCGCAATGCCTGTTCGTCGGCGCGGTCGGCGACGATGCGTTCGGCGACGTCGTGATGGACCGCCTGACGGCGCACGGCGTGGACGCGCGGCTGATCGGCCGCATCGCCGGCGTGCCGACCGGCACCGCCTTCGTGAGCTACGACGACGACGGCGCGCGGGACTTCGTCTACAATATCGCGCTTTCCGCCGCCGCGCGCTTCGACGCGGGGCCGGCGGCGCTCGCCGCCTTGCGCGACTTCCGGCCCGACGCGTTCCACGTCTCCGGTTCGGCCCTCGGGGACCCGACGATGGCCGCCAAGGTCCTCGCCATCTGCCGCTCGTTGCGCGAGGCGGGGACGGCGATCGCCTTCGACCCGAACCTGCGCAAGGAACTGGCGGGCGACCCCGGATATTTCACCGCCGTCGAGGAGGCGCTCGCGATGTGCTCGACGTTCCTGCCCAGCGAAACCGACGCCGAGGCGCTGTTCCCGGGTCGCTCGTTCGAGGGCATGTGCGCGGACCTGTTCGCCAAGGGCGTCGGGACCGTCGTGCTCAAGAAGGGCGACGAGGGTTGCGAGGGCGCGACGGCGCGCGGCGAGACCGCCCGCTTCGACGCCCACCGCGTCGACGCGCTCGACCCCACCGGCGCCGGCGATTGCTTTTGCGCGACCTTCGTCGCGCTTCGCGCGGCCGGCCATTCCCTCGCCCATGCGATGGAACGGGCCAACGCCGCCGGCGCGCTGGCGGTGGGCGCGATCGGCCCCATGGAGGGCAATTCGTCGCTGGAGAGGATCGAATCCTTCTTGGCGACGCGCGCATGAGCGCCCTGCGGACATTGCGCGGGATCGTCGCGGAGGCCGGCGCGGGCCGGCGGCGCGGCCTTCCTTCGTGGTGCACCGCGCACGGGCCGACGTTGGCGGCCATCCTCGCGGCGCACCGCGGCGACGACGGGCCGATCCTCGTCGAGGCGACCTGCAACCAGGTCAACCATCGCGGCGGCTACACCGGCCTGGCGCCGGCGGATTTCCAGGCTTTCGTCCTCGGCCTCGCGGATCGCGCCGGCGTCGATCGCGCGCGCCTGATCCTCGGCGGCGACCATCTCGGCCCCAATCCGTGGAAAAGCCTTCCCGCCGCGCAGGCAATGGACGAGGCCCGCCGCATGGTGGACGCCTATGTCCGCGCCGGGTTCGGCAAGATCCATCTCGACGCCAGCATGGCTTGCGCCGACGACGGCGATTTGCCGGAGGAGACGATCGCCGAGCGCGCGGCCGATCTGTGCGCCGTCGCCGAAGCCGCCGCGCAGGGCGCGGAGAAGCCGCTCTACGTCGTGGGCACCGAGGTACCGATCCCCGGCGGCGAGCTCTCCGCCCTGGACGCGCTCGCGGTGACGCCGCCGGAGGCCGCCCGCCGGGCCCGCGAACTCCATCGCGACGCCTTCGCGCGGCGCGGGCTGGGCGCCGCGACCGAGCGGACCATCGGGCTCGTCGTGCAGCCCGGCGTCGACATGGGCAACGACCAGGTGTTCGCCTTCGACCCGGCGAAGGCGGCGGCCCTCGCCGCCGGCGCCGATCTTCCGCCCGGCCTCGCCTTCGAGGCGCATTCGACGGACTTCCAGACGGAGGCGGCGCTGTCGGCGCTGGTGGCGTCGCGGTTCGCGGTCTTGAAGGTCGGCCCCGCGCTGACCTTCGCCTACCGCGAGGCGACGTTCGCGATGGCGCAAATCGCCGCGACGCTGGGAATCGAACCCCGTCCGGGCGTGGTCGCCGCGCTCGAAGCGGCGATGGACGCCGACCCTTCGCATTGGCGGCCCTATGTCGCCGAAGGCGACGGGACGCGCGTCGCCCGGCTTTACGGTCTCTCCGATCGCGTCCGCTATTACTGGGCCGCGCCGCCGGTCGCCCGCGCCTGCGCCGATCTCGAGGCGGCCATCGACGGCGCGACGATCCCGCACGGCCTGCTGTCGCAATTCGCCGACGACCCGTTCCTGGAACCCGCCGGATCGCCGCTCTCCAAGCGGATCGTCGCCGCGAAGGTCGGCGCCGTGGTAGGACGCTATCGGCGGGCGTGCGGCGCGCCGTGATGCGGCGCGCGGCGGGAACCGGAGGGACGACATGAAACGCATGACGACCGCGGAATTGCGCGGCTATCAGCGCATCTGCGACGACGACGGCATGGTCCTCACGGTCGCCTGCGACCAGCGCGGCGGCATCCGCAAGCTGCTGGCCCACGAGCCCGAGCGCCAGAAGGCGATCACCGACGCCATGCTGGGCGACGTCAAGGCCGACGTCGTTCGCCACCTCGCCGCGCACGCGCCCGGCGTGCTGCTCGACCCCGTCTGCGCGCTGCCCCGCGTCGTCGAAGAGGGCGCGCTGTCGCGCTCGACCGCGCTGATCGTCGGTCTCGACGCCTCGGGATACGACGAAGACGAGGCCGGCCATTGGCGCTCGCGGCTCGCGACCGGCATCGACGCGGCGCGCGCGCGCCGGCTCGGCGCCGAGGCCGGCAAGATCATGGTCTACCTGCGCGCCGACCGACCGGAGGCCTGCACGCACAACCTCGCGATCCTGCGGCATTGCATCGAGGATTTCGCCGCCGAGGACATGCTGCTGGTCGTCGAGTTCCTCACCCATCCGCTGCGCGGCGAGGCGCCGGAGGCCTATCGCGAGGCGATGCCGGCGCTGGTCGAAGGCGCCGCGCGGCTGTGCCTCGACCTCGGCGCCAAGCTGCTCAAGATCCCCTACCCCGGCTCGCGCGCCGCCTGCGAGGCGGTCACGAAGGTCGCCGGCGCCGTCCCATGGGCGGTGCTCTCGGCGGGCGTGGATCACGCCGCGTTCATGCCGCAGGTCGAGACGGCGCTGGCGGCGGGCGCTTCCGGCGTCATCGCCGGCCGCTCGCTTTGGAAGGACTGCGTATTCCTCGACCGCGCCAGGACGCGCGAGGCGCTGGTCGCCAAGGCCGTGCCGCGCCTGCGCGAGATCAAGTCCGCATTGGCGCGCCACGCGCGGCCGCGGGCGGCCGCCTGAGGTCGCGAACGATGCGGGAGGCGATCGGCGTCGACGTCGGCGGCACGGGGATCAAGGCCCTGCGCGTCCGCGAGGACGGCGCCGTGCTCGCCGAGAGCTCGGCGCCGACCGATCGGCGCGCGGAAGCGGCGCTGGCGCAGATCGACGCGTCGATCGCCGCGCTCGACGGCCCGGCGGTGAGCGCGATCGGGGTGGGCGTGCCCGGCCGCGTCGACGTCCGCGACGGCCGGATGCTGTCGGGCGGATACGTCGACCTGTCCGGCCCGCCGGTCCGGGACCGCCTGCCTTCCGTCGCCGGCCGGGCCTTCCACCTCGACAACGACGCGGTTCTCGCGCTCGTCGGCGAGGCGCGCGCCGGCGCGGCGAAGGGCCTCGCCACCGTCGCGATGTTGACCATCGGCACCGGCATCGGCGGCGCGGCGATCGCCGACGGCCGCGTCTTGCGGGGGGCCGGCGGGGCGGGTCATTTCGGTCATTTCACCGTCGAGCTGGACGGCGCGCCTTGCGTCTGCGGCCGGCGCGGGTGCTTCGAGGCGAGCGGCTCGGGCACGGCGCTGGGCGCGGCAATGCGGGCCGCCGGCCTGCCGCCGGACTTGCGCGCGGAAGACCTCGGCAGGCGCGACGACGCGGCGGCCCACGCCGTGCTCGACCGCTGGACGCGCGGCTTGCGCGCGGGCGTCGGGACGCTGGTCGCGGCGCTCGATCCCGGAACGATCGTGCTCGGCGGTTCGTTGGGTCCGGCGGCGGCCGAAGCGCTCGCGCGCGCGCCGGAAGCGTCGCCGTGGTTCGCCTGCTCGGTCCTCCCCGCCGCGTTCGGCTCGCGCGCCGGCGCCATCGGCGCGGCGTTGGCGGCGCTGGATCCGCCGCGATGACCTTCGCGCTGCTCGTCAACGGCGTGCCCGCCTCGGGCAAGAGCGCGCTCGCCCGCGCGCTCGCCGACCGCACGGGATGGGCGGCGTTCGGCCTCGACACGGTGAAGGAAGCGTTGTTCGCGCATCTCGGCACGGGCGACCGCGAACACAACCGTCTGTTCGGGCGGGCGAGCTATCAGGCGATCTTCGCGGCCATCGGCGATTTTCCCGCGACCTCGGCGGTCATCGTCGACGCGTGGTTCGGCTTCCAGCCCGAACAGGTCCTGCGCGCACATCTCGCCCGCGCGCGCGTCGCCGACGCGGCGCAGGTCTGGTGCCACGCCCCGCCAGAGGTCGTACGCGACCGCTATCTCGCGCGCGTCGGGACCCGGCCGGCCGGCCATCTCGGCGCCGATTACGCGCCCGAGCTCGAAGCGCTGGCGCGCCGAGCCAAGCCGTTCGACGGCTTTCCGACCCTGACCGTGGACGCGACGGCCCCCTTCGACGTCGAGCGCATCGCGGCCTGGGCCGAGGGCGTGCGCCGCGCGACGCCGCCGTAGCGCCGTCAGGTCGGCGGGGGCAGCCCGCGCAGCCAGGCGATGCGCGCGGCGAGATCGGGCGCGCCGAAGGCGAGCGAGCCCATCACGACCGTTTGCGCGCCGGCCGCGCGCAGCCCGGGCACGGTGTCGTCGCGGATGCCGCCGTCTGCCGCCAGCGTGACCCGCGCGCCCGCGCCATGCGCCGCGATCAGCGCGCGCGCCTCGCGCAGCCGCGCTTGCGCCGTCGGATCGAGGCCTTGGCCCTTCACGCCGATGCGCGTGCCCAACAGCGTCAGGAACCGGATGCGCCCCAGGAACGGCGCCGCCGCGGCGACCGGCGTGTCGAGCCGCAGCACGATTCCCGCCGCGAGGCCGAGACCGTCGATCCGTGCGATGGCGTCGTGCGCGGCCGCGTTCTCCGCGTGGACGCTGATGAGGTCGGCGCCGGCCTCCGCGAATTGCCCTACTTGCGCGGCGAGGATCGCGTCGGCGACCATCAGGTGGACGTGCAGCGGCTTGGCCGTGAGCCGCCGGATCGCCGCCACCAGATCGGGAAACAGCAGCAAAGCCGACGAAAAATGGCCGTCGGCGGCGTCGAGGTGATGGAGGTCGGCGAACGGCTCGGCGCGCGCCACGTCGTCTGCCATGCGCGCGAGATCCGCGGACCACAGCGAAAACTCCGCCAGCAGGCGGCCCTTGGGCAAGGCGTCGATCCAGCCGCGCGGCGGTCTCATGGCATCAGTCCTTCCAGGAATTGCGCGAGCGCGGCCCGCACCTCGGCGAGGTGGCGCGCCCTGTCGTCGGCCTTGGCGGCGACCTCGACGAAGCGCGCGCCCGGGATCGCGCGGGCGAGGTCGCGGGCGAACCCGATCGGATGCGCCGCGTCGCGCCGGTTGCCGACGACGATCGTCGGCTTGCCGATGCGCGCCGCGTCCTCGGCGTCGATGCCGGGACCGTCACGCGCGATCCGGCGCAGGAGCTCGGCGGTCGCGGACGCGGGCTCGCGGGCGAAAAATCCCTCGAACGTGGCGAGGTTGTCGGGCGCCTCGCGCGCGAGGCGGGCGGCGAGGTCGCTCGCCCTGAACAGCGCCAATCCGCGCGCCGGCCCGTGCGCGGCGAGAAGGTCGCCGACCTCGCCATACATCGCCATGTTCGGCGGCGCCGCCTCGAACAGCCAGGCGGGGCGCACGAGCGCGAGCGCTCGCACGAGATCGGGCCGCACGACCGCCAGCCGCAGCGCGATCGCCGCGCCCATCGAGATGCCGCCCACGACGACCGGCGCGCGCGCGCGCGCCTCGATCCAAGCCGCCAGCGCGTCCGCGTAGCGCGCGATCGACGGGCGCGCGGGGTCGCCCGGCGGCGAACGGCCGTGGCCCGGCATTTCCAGGGTGGCGCGCCGCCATCCCGCGCCGCGCGGAAACGCGTCGGCGGCCTGGGCTGCGTCGCCGCACAGGCCGTGCTGGAACGCGAAGACGGGGCCCTCGCCTTCCTCGTCGACGGCGATGGGGTCGCCCTCGAAGGCGAAGTCGCGCGCGCTCATCGCGCCGGCTCCGCGGCGCCCAGCGCGCCGCGCAGGAACGTCGCGACGCGCGCGGCGTCTCCCGCTCCGAACCCGTGCGCCACGACGGGGCCGCGATAGCCCGCGCGGGAGAGCGCGCCGAAGAAATGCGGGAAGTCGATCACGCCCGCGCCCGGCGCCGCGAATCCGCCGTCGGCGGCGCGATCCTTGGCGTGCGCGAGCGCGACGAATGGCGCCAATTCGCCGATCGCGCGGTCGATCAGCGCCCGTCCGCGGTCGGCCGGCGCGACCTCGAACAGGTTCGCCGGATCGAGCACGATGCGGATGCGGTCGGCGCCGAGTTCCCCGATCAATCGGCGCGCGCGCTCCGGCGAGCTCACGACGTTGGCGAGTTCCGGCTCGACGCCGAGGAAGACGCCATTCCGCTCGGCCACCGGGAGGATGCGCGCGAACTCCGCCACCATCTCGCGCCACGCCGCCGACCCGGAATTGTCCGGATGCGTGCGCCATTGGTCCGCGGGATCGAGGCTCCCCGTGCACAACGTCACGAGCGACGCGCCCATCGCGCGCGCGGCGCCCGCGACGGCGGCGAGACCGGCGCGGCCGCTCGCCCGGCGTGCCGGGTCGGGGTCGACCATGTTGTAGGTCGCCGAGACCGCGACGATTTCCACGCCCGTCGCGCGCGCCGCGGCCGCGACGGCGGCCGCCGTCGTCCCGTCGATCGCCTCGGGCAGCGACGGCAGGCCCGAGCACGCCATGTTGTATTGCACCGCCTCGAAGCCCGCCGACTTGGCCGCGCCCAGCGCGGCGGCGGGCGTCGCGCCCTCGAAGGTCTTGGCGAAGATCCCGAGCCGCATCACACGGCGCCGTCGACGTCGGCGAGCCGCACGGGCTTGCGCGCCTCGGCCGAGCGCGCGATCGCGACCATCGCGCGCACGCTGGCGACGCCGTCCGCGCCGTCCGCGCCCGTCATCGGCGCGCCGTCGAGGATCGTGGCGGCGAACCCCTCGAGCTGGCGCCGGTAGAAATGGCCGTCGGCGCCGAGCGCGCGCGATGTCGTCGCGTCCGCCTCGCGGAAGATGTCGACGTCGCTCGACTTGTAGAACCAAGGGTTCCAGGTCTTGGCGGTCACGGAACCCTCGGCGCCGTAGATCTCCACGCCCTCGTGCCAGTCCATGCGCACGGGCACCGTGAGGTCGAGGTGGCCGAACGCGCCCGACGCGAAGGCCACGTCGACGAACCAGCAACGGGCGCCGAAGGCCTCGCGAAAGCGCGCGTCGACCTCGACGATCTCGCCGCCGAACCAGCGCGCGGTGTCGACGAGATGGCTGCCGTGCGCGAGCATGTAATAGCGCTTCAGGTCGGCCTTCGGGTCCGCCGCCGGGCGCTTCGCCTTGCCGCTGCGCACGATCGGGGGCTGCACCGCGTCGGTCATCGCGTAGCGGTGCGTGGAATCGCAATACCAGGCCTTGAGCGCGAGCACGCCGCCCATTTCGGCGTCGACGAACGCCTTCGCCGATTGCAGCCCGGCGTCGAAGCGCTTCATGTGGCCGATCTGCAGCGTGCGCCCGGCCCGCGCGGCGGCGGCGCGCATGGCTTCCGCGCCTTCCACGGACACGGCGGCGGGCTTCTCGCACAGCACGTGCTTGCCCGCGTCGAGGGCCGCCACCGAAGCCTCGACGTGGAAGGCGTCGGACGTCGCAACGATCACCGCGTCGAGTTCGGGGTCGGCGAGCATCGCGCCATAGTCCGAAAACGTCCGCGTCGGCGCGTGGGCCGCAGCCATGCGCGCGAGCAGGTCTTCGGCGACGTCGCAGATGGCGTGAAGTCGCGCGTTGCCGGCCTTGGTCGCGCTCTCGAAATGCGCCGCCTGCGCGATCGGGCCGCAGCCCAGCACGCCGACCTTCAGCCGCCTGCCCGATCCGTGCGCCATCGGTCCCGCCGTCCGGTGCCGGCGCGACGCCGGCCTCCCGATTTCATTTCATTATGTAATGAACGCCGGCGTGGCAAGCCGTTCACGGCGCCGTCTCCCGCCGCGCGGGGTCGAGCGCCGGCACGTCGAAATAATGGTGATGCGCGACCGCCGCCGCGCCGACCGCGCATTCGAGCAGTCCGGTCGTCGACAGGCGGACGTCGGGAACGACGGTGCCCGACACGATGCCCGCCGCGACGGCGGCCGACAGGCGGGGAAGCAGCGGTTCGAGCAGCGGCCGCATCGGCCCGCCGAGCACGATCGTGGAGGGGTTGAACACGTTGACGAGCGCCACCAGGCCTTCGCCCAGACGCCTGCAAAGCGCGTCCGCCGCTCGCCGGGCCCGGCGGTCGCCGCCCAGCAGCGCCTGCGCCACCGCGGTCGGCAGGTCGTCGAGGTCGGCCGTCGTGCACTCGCGGCCCGCATAGGCGCGCGACAGCGCGGCGACGTTGACGAAGGTCTCGAGACAGCCCCGTTGGCCGCAATAGCAGCGCGGTCCGCCCGCCGCGATGCGCAGATGGCCGAATTCCCCCGCCGTCCCCGCCGCGCCCCGCAGCACCCGGCCGTTCACCACGGCCGCGCCGCCGCAACCCGCCCCGAGCTTGAGGAAAATCGTGCATGCGCGGGGCATGGAGGTCTCGACATAGACCGCGCCGAAGGCGGCGGCGGTGGCGTTGTTCTCGACGAAGCAGGGCAATCCCGCCGCGTCGTCGAGCGCTTCGCGGAGGTCGAGGTCGCGCCACCCCAGGATCGGGAGGTGCACGACGTGTCCGTCGAGCGTCACCAACCCCGGCACGGTGACGCCGATCGAGCGGATGCGGCCGCGGAACCGCCGGTCCCGCGCGAGCGCGTCGGTCCGGCGCGCGATGGCCCGCACTACGGCGGCGGGCTGCGCCGCGGGATCGACGCGCTCCTCGGCGGAGGCGACGACGTCGGCGGCGAGGTCGAGCAGCGCGTAACGCACGACGCCGACGCCGATCTCGACGCCGAGGAAATGGGCGCCGCGGGGGTCGATCTCGACGGCCACGCCCGGTCGGCCCGGCTCGCGCGCGCGGCCCGGCGCCGGGCCGTCGCGGCTTTCGCGCAGCAGGCCGCGGGCCGCCATGTC
>JAGWKJ010000267.1 GCA_028865375.1 Hyphomicrobiales bacterium
GATTACACGCCGGCGCGCGTTCCCGAAGGCGAGACGGTCGCGGTCGTGCGCGCCTTCATGGCCCATCACCAGGGCATGACGATCGTGGCCGCGGCCGACGCCCTGCTCGACGGCGCGATGCGCGCGCGGTTCCATTCCGACCCGATCGTCAAGGCGGCCGAGCTGCTGCTGCAGGAACGCGTTCCCCGCGAAGTCGCCGCGACGCGGGTCAGGGCGGCCGAAGTGAAGTCGGCCGCCGGCGCGCGCGACCTGGAACCGTCGGGCGGGCGGCGCTTCGGCGCCGCGCATCAGGCGACGCCCGCGACGCAAATCCTGTCCAACGGACGGTACGCGGCGATGTTGACGGCGGCGGGCTCGGGCTACAGCCGGTGGGGCGATCTCGCGGTGACTCGCTGGCGCGAAGACCCGACGTGCGACGATTCCGGTTCCTACGTCTATCTGAAGGACAGGAGTTCCGGCTTCGCGTGGTCGGCCGGCTTCCAGCCGAGCGGCGTCGAGCCCGACGCCTACTCCGTGTCGTTCGACGAGGACCGGGTCGAAATCGGGCGTCGCGACGGTTCGCTGACGACGACGATGGAAACGATCGTGTCCGCGGAGGACGACGCGGAGGTCCGGCGGGTGACGATCGCCAACGAAGGCGACCGTGCGCGCGAGATCGACGTCACGTCCTACGCGGAAATCGTCCTCGCGCCCCAATCGGCGGATGTCGCCCATCCGGCGTTTTCCAACCTGTTCGTCGAGACCGAATATGACGCCGACGCGGGCGCGATCGTCGCCACGCGCCGGAAGCGGTCGCCGGACGACCCGGAGGTCTGGGCCGCCCATCTGGCGGTCGTCGACGGCGAAGCTTCCGGAGCGCCGGAATACGAGACCGACCGCGCGCGCTTCCTGGGACGCGGCAGGACCGTTCGCGAGCCGATCGCGATCATGGACGGCCGACCGCTCTCGAACTCCGCCGGCGCCGTGCTCGACCCGATCTTCGCGATCCGCCGCCGCGTGCGCGTCGCGCCCGGCGCGACCGTCCGGATCGCGTTCTGGACGCTGGTCGCGGGCACGCGCGAGGCGCTCGACGCGCTCGTCGACAAGCATCGCGATACGAGCGCGTTCGCGCGGGCGTCGACCCTCGCGTGGACGCAGGCCCAAGTGCAATTGCGCCATCTGGGCGTCGCGTCCGGCGAGGCCTCCGGTTTCCAGCGGATCGCCGGACACCTCATTTACGCCTCGCAGGCGCTGAGGCCGTCGTCGGAGACGATCATTCGCGGTCGCGGCGCACAGTCCGGTCTGTGGGCCGTGGGCATCTCGGGCGACTTGCCGATCGTCCTGCTGCGCATCTCCGAGATCGACGACCTCGAAAGCGTGCGCGAACTCCTGCTGGCGCACGAGTATTGGCGCATGAAGCGACTGCCGGTCGACCTCGTCATCCTGAACGACCGCCAAGCCTCGTACGTTCAGGAATTGCAGGCCTCGGTCGAAGCGTTGATGCGGACCGGTCGACCCTCCGGCTTGACGGGGAACGAGGCCCGGCCCGGTCGCGTCCACCTCTTGCGCGCCGAATTGATTTCGACCGAGGCAAAGCTGCTGCTCGCCTCGGCGGCGCGCGTCGTGATCGTCGCGCAACGAGGCCGCCTGTCCGAACAGCTCGACCGCATCCCCAATGCCGGCGCAAGGGCGGCGCCCTTGCACAATCGAGCGATCGCGGGTTTCGGGGCGCCCGCGGCCGTCCGGCCCGAAGCGCTGGAATTCTTCAATGGACTTGGCGGCTTCGCTCGCGAGGGACGCGAGTACGTGACGGTGTTGGGCCCGGGACAGACGACCCCGGCGCCTTGGATCAACGTCGTCGCCAACCCGAACTTCGGCTTCCATGCCGGCGTCGAAGGCGGCGGGTGCACTTGGTCGGCCAACAGCCGCGAGAACCTCGTCACGCCATGGTCGAATGATCCGGTCGCAGGGAGGTCCGGCGAGGCGTTCTACTTGCGCGACGAGGAAACCGGCCAAGTCTGGACGCCCACGGCATCGCCGATCCGCGATCCCGCCGCGACCTATGTCGCCCGCCACGGCCGAGGCTACAGCCGTTTCGAGCACTCCGCGCATGACGTTTCGGCGGACCTGACGCAGTTCGTGCCCGCCGACGATCCGATCAAGATTTCCCGCCTCGTCCTCGTCAACCGCTCGAAGCGCGCGCGCCGGATCGGCGTAACGGCCTATGTCGAGTGGGTGCTCGGCCCTTCGCGCTCGGCGTCGCTGCCATTCGTCTCGACGGAGATCGACGGACCGACGGGGGCGATGTTCGCGCGCAACGCGTGGCGCATGGGTTTCGGCGCGCGCGTCGCTTTCGCCGACCTGCGCGGCGCGCAAACCGAATGGACCGGCGATCGGAGCGAGTTCATCGGCCGCAACGGGACGCTCGCCGATCCCGCCGGACTCTCCGGGAAGGCGGCGCTGTCCAAGGCGATCGGCGCGGGACTTGACCCGTGCGCGGCGCTCGGCGCCAAGTTCGACCTCCCGCCCGGCGGCACGGTCGAAGTCGTGTTCCTGCTCGGCGAAGCGGCCAGCGTCGAGGCCGCGCGCCTGCTGGTGTCGCGATATCGCCGAGCCGACGTCGAAGCGGAATTGGCCGCGGTCGAGCGCCGTTGGGACGACATTCTCGGCGCAGTCTCGGTCAGGACGCCGGATCGGTCGATGGACGTCATGCTGAACGGATGGCTCCTGTATCAGACCTTGAGCTGTCGGGTCTGGGCCCGTTCGGGTTTCTACCAGGCCAGCGGGGCCTACGGATTCCGCGACCAGTTGCAGGACGGCATGGCGCTCGCCGCCGCCCGGCCCGACTTGACGCGGGAGCATCTGCTGCGCGCGGCCGCAAGGCAGTTCGGGGAAGGCGACGTGCAGCACTGGTGGCTGCCGGAGACGGGCCAAGGCGTGCGGACGCGCATTTCCGACGACCGCGCCTGGCTGGCCTATGCGGCCGCCCATTACGTCGAGGCCGCCGGCGATCCCGCCGTCCTCGACGAATCCATTCCGTTCCTCGAAGGTCAGTCGATCGAACCCGGCGCGCACGACGCCTTCTTCGACCCGACGATCTCCGATCGCCGCGCGACGCTGTACGAGCATTGCGCGCTCGCGCTCGACGCGTCCCTGGCGCTCGGCGCCCATGGACTTCCGCTGATGGGCGCCGGCGACTGGAACGACGGCATGAACCGCGTCGGCGACAAGGGCGCGGGCGAGAGCGTCTGGCTCGGCTGGTTCCTGCACGCCGCCTTGACGGCCTTCGCGCCGCTGGCCGCGTCGCGCGGCGACGGCGCGAGGGCCGGGACGTGGACCGCACATGCGGCGGCCTTGCGCGACTCGCTCGAACGCGAGGCGTGGGACGGCCAATGGTATCGGCGCGCCTATTTCGACGACGGCCGGCC
>JAGWKJ010000268.1 GCA_028865375.1 Hyphomicrobiales bacterium
TGAGCGCTATCTGGGCCTCGCGACCGTCGAGATGGGCGTCGGCGATCTCGGCGCGGTCGACGCCGACGAACGCGGTCTTGCGCGTCTCGCCCCGCTTCTCGCGCGCTTCGACGTCGGCGCAGAAGGCGGCGAACACGTCGTCGGCGAGCAACGAGCGCAACGTGGCCCGGTCGCCGGCCGCGAAGGCGGCGAGCACCGCCTCGTAGGCCCGCTTCGCGCCGTCGAGGAACTCGGGCAGCACGAAATGCGGATCGGCGGCGGCGATCGCGTCGAGCCCGCGCGCGACCGGCGTGCCGGGTTGCGCCAAGGGCGCCCAGCGGCGCGGATCGCCGACCGGACGGCCGTCCGACGATTGCAGGCGCACGACATTTCCGGCCGCAGCCGGTTCCTTTGCGGATTCCTTGGCCTGATCGGTCGTCACCGGCGCCGGCGCGCCCAACCGCGAGCGCGGCCGGAAGCCGTCGGTCGGCGGCCGTTCGGCGCCCGTGCGCGTGCCCAGCACCGACCACAATTTCCAGATCACGACGCCGGCGAGCACCGCGAATACCAGCAAAGACATGTCGTTGGCCGGCATTTCTTCCCCCTGTCCGGCCGACCCGTTCACTGGCGACGCGGACGATTGGCAGGACTATATCCTATCGCCATATGGGGTGAAGCCGCGCCGAGATTAAGGCGCCGGAGGCGGACATGACGGAACAAGCGAACGACCGCGCGCGCGGCGGCTTGCGGATGGGGTGGCTGGTCGCGCTGTGGGTGGTGCTCGAAATCGCGGCCTTCTCGTGGGTCGCGGGGCGGATCGGCCTATTCGGTGCGCTGGCGTTGACGCTGGGCGCGTCGATGCTGGGGCTGTATCGTCTGAAGGTGGTCGGGCTGGCGGCGGCGACCGCGCTGCGCGGCTCCTTCGCCGGCGGCGCGCCGCGGCCGGGCGGTTTGCTCGACGGCACGCTGGAAGCGCTCGGCGCCGTGCTGCTGATCCTGCCGGGTTTCCTGTCCGATCTCGTCGGGCTGGCGTTGCTCGCGCCCTCGGCGCGGACATGGGTGGCAAAGCGCTTCAGCGCAGAAGGCGCCGCGACGCCCCTCCGCCGCGGGCCGGCGGCGATCGACCTCGATGCCGAAGAATGGCGGCGGATCGAACCCAAGCGCCGCCGCGCCAAGTAAGGCGAGAGGCGGCGCGACCTGCGGGGGCGCGCCGTCGCCTTCTCCGTTTTTGCGAGGAGCGGACCGACGAAGCGATCCAGAGCCACTTCAGTGCGGCGACGCGGCCTTGGCGAGAGTCTGGATTGCTTCGCTCCGCTCGCGAAGACGGCGGCGGTTCGGGTGCGACGTTTTCCATCGAACGCGCGTCCCTTCTTCCCCCGAGAGAAGGTGGCCCGGAGGGCCGGATGAGGGAGACTACGCACGCTCAAGGAGACTCGACGACGCGAGGTCGGTCACCCGCACCCGGTCGCGTGCCGCGACCACCCTCTCCCGGAGGAGAGGGTTGGCGCGCATACCGGCTACGTCCTTCGCCCCCTCCGTCATTGCGAGGAGCGTAGGCGACGAAGCGATCCAGACTCCCCGGCAAAAAGCGCGGCCTTGGCGGACGACCGGATTGCGTCGCTCCGCTCGCAAAGACGGCGGTGGTTCGTACGCGATGTCGGAGAAGGCCGTCAGCGCGCCCTCCCCGATCAGCCGCCCTCGTGGAAATGGTCGTAGACCTTCCGCGCGGCCGCCGCGCCGACACCCGGCGCCTTTTCAAGGTCGGCCAACCCGGCCAGACCGACCGCCTTGGCGGTGCCGAAAGCTTGCAGCAACGCACGCTTCTTGGCCGGCCCGACGCCCGCGATCTCGTCGAGCGGGCTGGCGACGAAGGCGCGCTTGCGCTTGGCGCGATGGGCGCCGATGGCGAAGCGATGCGCCTCGTCGCGCAGGCGCTGCACGAAATAGAGCGCGGGATCGCGCGGTGCGAGGCGGAACGGCGCCTTGCCCTCGACGAAGAACTGCTCGCGGCCGGCGTCGCGGTCGGCGCCCTTGGCGATCGCCGCCAGCGCCACGCCCTCGATTCCGAGCTCCGCGAACACGGCGCGCGCCGCATCGAACTGCCCGCGTCCACCGTCGATCAGCGCGAGATCGGGCCGTTCGGGCAGCGCGTCCGGTTCGGGCGGCGGCGCATCGGGCGCGGGCGGCGGCGGCAGTTTGGCATAGCGGCGCCGCAGCACTTCGCGCATCATGCCGTAATCGTCGCCGGGCGTCAGGTCCGCGCCCTTGATGTTGAAAGTGCGATAGGCCGCCTTGGCGAAGCCGCCGGCGCCCGCCACGATCATGCCGCCCACCGCGTTCGTGCCCATCACGTGCGAATTGTCGAACACTTCCACGCGCCGGAACGGCGCCCGCGCGCCGAAGGCCTCCGCCAGCGCCGCCAGAAGCGCGTTCTGCCCGGCGGCGTCCGACAGCTTGCGGCCGAGCGCCTCGCGCGCGTTGTCCCGCGCGTGGTCCACCAAGTCGCGCTTCTCGCCGCGCTTGGGGCTGGCGATCTCCACCGCGCGGCCCGCCCGCGTCGCCAGCGCGTCGGCGAGCGTGTCGGCCTCGGGGATCTCGTGACTCAGCAGCACGAGGCGCGGCGCCGGGCGCTCGACGTAGAATTGCGCGAGGAAGGCGCCGAGCACTTCCTCGGGCGGCGTCGTGCGGTCGGCGCGCGGAAAATACGCGCGGTTGCCCCAGTTCTGGAAAGCGCGGAAGAAGAACGCCTCGACGCAGAACTGCCCCGCCTCCTCGGCGAGCGCGAACACGTCGGCCTCCTCGACGCCCTGCGGGTTGATTCCCTGCTCGCCCTGGATCGCGCTCATCGCCGCGATGCGGTCGCGCACGCGCGCGGCGGTCTCGAATTCCAGCCGGCCGGCGGCGGCGTTCATCTCCGAGGCCAGCGCGGCGCGCACCTCGCGGCTGCGTCCCGACAGGAACGCCTTCGCCTCGCCGACCTGCGCGTCGTAGGCCACGCGCGAGATCTCGCCCGTGCAGGGCGCCGAGCAGCGCTTGATCTGGAACAGCAGGCAGGGGCGCGTGCGGTTCTCGAAATAGGCGTCCGAGCACGTGCGCAGGAGGAACGCGCGCTGCATCGCGGCCATCGCGCGGTTGACCGCCCAGACCGAGGCGAACGGCCCGAAATAGTCGCCCGGCCGCGCGCGCGCGCCGCGATGCTTGACGAGCTGGGGATAGTCGTGGTCGGCCGTGACGAGGACGTAAGGAAAGCTCTTGTCGTCGCGCAGCAGCACGTTGAAGCGCGGCCGCATCTGCTTGATGAAGTTCGCCTCGAGCAGCAGCGCCTCGGTCTCGGTGCGGGTCGAGACGAACACCATCGTCGCGGTCTGCGCGATCATGCGCGCGATGCGCGCCGGCTGGCCGGCTGGCCGCATGTAGCTGGCGATGC
>JAGWKJ010000269.1 GCA_028865375.1 Hyphomicrobiales bacterium
CTATCCCGCGACATTCTTCCACCTCGGCACCTATTTCCGGAAGCCGGTGCGGATGCACGTCGTCGAGGGCGGCGCGGCGCGCGAGATTCTCTACGATCCCGCTTATTTCGACATGCCCGCCGATTCGATCGCGCGCAAATTGCCGCAAGGCGCGGGCTTCGCCGGCTTCCGGTTCCAGGAGGCGCGCGACGACGCCCGATACGATTGGCGCAAGAACGACTGGGTCGCTTTCCTCGGCGCGTCCTATTTCCGCGCCATCGGCGAACTGCACCAATACGGCGGCTCGGCGCGCGGCGTGGCGATCGATTCCGCGCTCGGCGGGACGCCGGAGGAATTTCCCGACTTCACCGACTTCTACATCGACGCCGCCGAGGCGGCCGACGGCGTTAAGGTGCAGGCCGCGCTCGACGGACCGTCGGTCGCCGGCGCCTATTCGTTCGATCTCAGGCGCGGCAAGGGCGTCGTCACCGAGATCGACGCGGCACTGTTCCTGCGCAAGGACGTCGAGCGACTGGGCCTCGCGCCGCTGACCTCGATGTATTGGTTCTCGGAGACCCGCAAGCCCGAGGGAATCGACTGGCGCCCGGAAGTCCACGATTCCGACGGGCTTTCGCTGTGGACCGGCGCGGGCGAGCGGCTGTGGCGGCCGCTCAACGATCCGGCGAAGGTCGACGTGTCCGCCTTCGTCGACGAGGACCCGCGCGGCTTCGGCCTGATGCAGCGCGACCGCCTGTTCGACCATTACCAGGACGGCGTGAATTACGAGCGCCGCCCCAGCATGTGGGTCGAGCCGCTCGGCAAATGGGGCAAGGGCGCGGTCGAACTGATCGAGATCCCCACCGACGACGAGATCAACGACAACGTCGTCGCGCTGTGGCGGCCCGCCGCGCCCGCCAAGGCCGGCGACGCGCACCGCTTCGGCTACCGCCTGCACTGGCTGGCGGCCAACCCGTTTCCCGATCCGCTCGCCCGCTGCGTGGCCACCCGCGTCGGGCGGGGGGGCCAGCCCGGCCAGCCGCGGCCCGCCGGCGTGCGAAAGATCGTCGTCGAGTTCCTCGGCGGCCCGTTGGCGAGCGTGCCCTTCGGCGTCAAGCCGGAAGCCGTGCTGACCGCCTCGCGCGGAACCTTCGCGCAAACATTGGTGGAGGCGGTGCCCGACGACGTGCCCGGCCATTGGCGCGCGGAATTCGACGTCGTCGTCGAAGGCGATGCGCCGGTCGAGCTGCGGTGTTTCCTGCGCGCCGAAGACAAGCCGCTGACGGAGACCTGGACCTGGCGCTATCATCCGTTTTGAACGAGCGTTTGCGGAGGCGCCCGGGCGCCCCTTGCGCCCCGCGCCCTTGTGTTGCAATGCAATATGGACCCGCCCCCGGAGGGCGGCAGCCGGACGCCATCCATGAACGCACCCGTCACGATCAAGATCGGCGAGAAATCGATCGACTTGCCGGTCAAGGCCGGTTCCGTCGGCCCCGACGTGCTGGACATCGGCAAGCTCTACGCCGAGGCGGGCGTCTTCACGTTCGATCCGGGCTTCACGTCGACCGCGAGCACCGAGAGCAAGATCACCTACATCGACGGCGACGCCGGCGTGCTGCTCTACCGCGGCTACCCGATCGAGCAGCTGGCCGAGCACGGCGACTTCCTGGAGACCTGTTACCTGCTGCTGAACGGCGACCTGCCGAGCGCGGCGCAGAAGGCGGACTTCGACTATCGCGTCACGCGCCACACGATGGTGCACGAGCAGATGGCGCGCTTCTTCCAAGGCTTCCGCCGCGATGCGCATCCGATGGCGGTGATGGTCGCCTCGGTGGGCGCGCTGTCGGCGTTCTACAACGACTCGACCGACGTCCATGACCCGCACCAGCGCATGGTCGCCTCGATGCGGATGATCGCCAAGATCCCGACCATCGCCGCGATGGCCTACAAATACAACGTCGGCCAGCCGTTCGTGTACCCGAAGAACGACCTCGACTACGCCTCGAACTTCCTGCGCATGTGCTTCGCGGTGCCCTGCGAGGACTACAAGGTCAACCCGGTGCTGGCGCGCGCGCTCGACCGCATCTTCATCCTGCACGCCGACCACGAGCAGAACGCCTCGACCTCGACGGTACGGCTGGCCGGCTCGTCCGGCGCCAACCCGTTCGCCTGCATCGCGGCGGGCATCGCCTGCCTGTGGGGGCCCGCGCACGGCGGCGCCAACGAAGCGGCGCTGAAGATGCTCTCCGAGATCGGGACGCCCGACCGCATCCCCGCCTTCATCGCCAAGGCCAAGGACAAGAACGACCCGTTCCGCCTGATGGGCTTCGGCCACCGCGTCTACAAGAACTACGACCCGCGCGCCAAGATCATGCAGCGCACGCTCCAAGAAGTGCTGAGCGAACTCGGCGTGAAGGACGATCCGCTGTTCGACGTCGCGCTCGAGCTGGAGCGGATCGCGCTGTCCGACCCGTATTTCGTCGAGAAGAAGCTCTACCCGAACGTCGATTTCTACTCGGGCATCATCCTCAAGGCCATGGGCTTCCCCACCACGATGTTCACCGTGCTGTTCGCGGTGGCGCGCACGGTCGGCTGGATCGCGCAATGGCGCGAGATGATCGAAGATCCCGGCCAGCGGATCGGCCGTCCGCGCCAGCTCTACACCGGCGCGCCGCGCCGCGACTACGTGCCGCTCGGCAAGCGCTGAACGGACCCGCGGCATCGTAGACGACGGCGCGGACATGACCGTTCCGGTCGTCGCGATCCTGTTCGTCGCCGGCCTGTTGGGCGGCGTCGCCAACGCGGTCGCCGGCGGCGCGACGCTGATCACCTTCCCCGCCCTGCTGCACAGCGGGCTTGCGCCGCTGGTGGCCAACGCCTCCAATTCGGTGGCGACCACGCCCGGCCAGCTGATCGCCGCCTTCGCCGACCGCTCGAAGCTTCCCGCCTTCGACGGCAAGGTCGCGCTGGCGCTCGGCGCGGCGCTGGCGGGCGGCGCGGCGGGCGCGTGGCTGCTGCTGCTGACGCCTTCCGACTTGTTCACGCGGTTGGTACCGGCGCTGATCGGCGTCGCCACGCTGATGTTCGCGTTCGGCAAGCGCCTGCAGGGCGCGCTGCGCGCCGCCGGCGTGAAGCTGCTGCACGCGCGCCCGCCGCTGGTGGGTCTCGCCTCGGTCTACGGCGGATATTTCGGCGCCGGGCTGGGCGTGCTCCTGCTGTCGGCGATCGGCGTCACCGGCGACGAGGAACTGCTCAGCGCCAACGCGCTCAAGAACCTCGTCTCGACCGTGGTGAGCGCGACCACCATCGTCGTGTTCGGCGCGAGCGGCATCGTGAGCTGGCCTCAGACCTTGGTCGTGCTGGCCGGCGCGGCGTGCGGCGGCTGGATCGGCGGGCGCGCGCTCGCGGTTT
>JAGWKJ010000270.1 GCA_028865375.1 Hyphomicrobiales bacterium
TGCTCGGCCCGTCGTTCTCGCCGAGCATGACGAGCGCGCCGGGACCCAGCAGCAGCCAGAACAGCCGCAGCCGGCGGCCGGCGCCGCGCGCGCGCTCGACCGCCGCGCGGTCGGCCGCGCGCAGGGCGTCCTCGCGCGCGGGGGCGCCCGGAAGCGTCGGCGCGGCGAATTCGGTCATGGAGGCTTTCCCGGCCCGGGGATCTCGGCCTTGCATGGAATGTAGCCTTGGGTTTATTTTCGTCAATAGGCTGCATCGCCGGGCCGCGCGGCGGCACGGCGGGTCCTTGGCGGGTCCGGGGAGGACAGGGTGGCGCGCGGGGCGGGGGACGGCATCGGACCGGGGGGGACGGCGGCGAGCGCGCGGCGCTTCGCCAAGGCGCGCGCCGAGCGCGGCGCCGAGCTGCTGGAGGACTATTCCGAGATGATCGACGACCTCGCGCGCGCCGACGGCGAGGCGCGGGCGACCGACGTCGCGGCGGCCTTCGGCGTCGCGCACCCCACCGCGCTGAAGGCGATCGCGCGGCTGAAGCGCGAGGGCCTGGCGACCTCGAAGCCCTATCGCGGCGTGTTCCTCACGCCGGCCGGCCGCGCGCTGGCGCGGCGGGCGCGGGCGCGCCACCGGCTGGTGGTCGACTTGCTGGTCGCGGTGGGCGTGCCCCGCGCGACGGCCGAACGCGACGCGGAGGGGATCGAGCACCACGTGTCGGAGGCCGCTCTGCGGGCGTTCCGGCGGTTCCTCGGCGCGCGCGCGCGGACGTGAGGGCGCGGTTCGCGACGTAAATCGACGGATATCTCGCCCCCTCCACCGCGCGTTCCGCGCGGTCCCCCTCCCCCGTGAACGGGAGAGGAGAAGCGCCCCTCCTCCCCTGCGAAGCGGGGGAGGTGGCGAGCGATAGCCGAGACGGAGGCGGAAATCGCGATGTCCGCCCGCGTTGCGCCCGCCCTCGGTTCGGCGCCAGTATCGGCGCCCGAGGCTCCCATGACCGCCATCGCCTTTCCCGCCCCCGATCCGCGCATCTTGGCGCGCCGCGACGAGATCGTGGCCGCGCTCGCCGCTGCGCTGCCGCCCGAGGCGCTGGTCGTTTCCGAGGACGGCCGCCGCGCCTTCGAGACCGATGCGTTGACCGCCTACCGGCGGTTGCCGCTGGCGGTCGCGCTGCCCGCCACCACGGAAGAGGTCGCGGCCGCGATGCGCGTCTGTCACGCTTTGGGCGTGGGCGTGGTGCCGCGCGGCGCCGGAACTTCGCTGGCCGGCGGCGCGATCCCGCAGGAGGACGCGGTGGTGATCGGCGTGTCGCGCCTGAACCGGATCCTCGAGACGGATTTCGCCGACCGCTGGGTACGGGTGCAGGCGGGCGTCACCAACCTCGCGGTCACCGACGCCGTGGCCGCGGAGCGCTTCTTCTACGCGCCCGACCCGTCCTCGCAGCTCGCCTGCACCATCGGCGGCAACGTGGCCAACAATTCGGGCGGCGCGCATTGCCTGAAATACGGCGTCACCACCAACAACCTGCTCGGCGTGACGGCGGTGCTGGTGGACGGCACGGTGGTCGAGTTCGGCGGCGCGGTTCTCGACGCGTCGGGAATCGACCTGCTCGGCCTCGTGTGCGGCTCGGAGGGCCAGCTCTGCGTCGTCACCGAGGCGACGTTGCGCATCCTGCCGGCCGCCGAGGGCGCGCGCCCGGTGCTGTTCGGCTTCCCCAGCGGCGCCGGCGCGTCGCGCGCGGTGGCGGGCATCGTGGCGGCGGGCATCGTGCCGGTGGCGATGGAATACATGGATCGCGAGGCGATCGCGATTTGCGAGGCGTTCGCCCACGGCGGCTATCCGCTCGACGCCGAGGCGATGCTGATCGTCGAAGTGGAGGGCTCCGAGGCGGAGATGGAGGCGACGCTCGCCCGCATCGTGGAGATCGCCAGGCGCGAGGGCGTGACGACCGTGCGCGAGAGCAAGTCGGCGACCGAGACCGCCGCGATTTGGAAGGGCCGCAAGTCCGCGTTCGGCGCCACCGGCCGCGTCGCCGACTACATCTGCATGGACGGCACGGTGCCCATGGGCCGCCTGACCGAGGCGCTGGCGGGCATCGACCGCATCGTCAAGGCGCGCGGCCTGCGGGTCGCCAACGTGTTCCACGCCGGCGACGGCAACATGCATCCGCTGGTGCTCTACGACGTCAACGATCCCGCCAGCCAGGCCAACGCGGAAGAAGCCGGCGAGGAGATCCTGCGCCTGTCGGTCGCGCTCGGCGGCTGCCTCACCGGCGAGCACGGCGTGGGGATCGAGAAGCGCGAGCTGATGCGCGCGCAATTCACCGATGCCGAGCTCGCCCAGCAGATGCGCATCCGCGCCGCGTTCGACCCCTACTGGCGGCTCAACCGCGCCAAGGTGTTCCCCCTCGATTCGCGCGGGCTCGCATGAGCGGCACGATCGCGCCGGCCGACGAGACGGAACTCCTCGCGGCGATCACCGACGCCGTCGCGCGCCGCTCGCCGCTGTCGATCGCAGGCGGCGGCACCAAGACCGCGGTCGGCCGTCCGGTCGCGGCGCCGGTCCTGTCGATGGCGCGGCTTACGGGCGTGACGCTGTACGAGCCGGCCGAGATGACGATCTCCGCGCTCGCCGGAACGCCCCTGGCCGAGATCGAGGCGATTCTCGACGCCAAGGGCCAGGCGCTGGCGTTCGAGCCGCCGGACTTCCGCGCGCTGCTGGGGACCGCCGGCGCGCCCACCATCGGCGCGATCGCCGCCGCCAACCTGTCGGGTCCGCGGCGGATCATGGCGGGCGCGTGCCGCGACGCGCTGATCGGCCTGCGCTTCGTCAACGGCCGCGGCGAGGCGATCCGCGCCGGCGGCCGCGTGACGAAGAATGTCACCGGCCTCGACCTCGTGAAATTGCAGGCGGGCGCGTGGGGCACGCTGGGCCCGCTCGTGGAGACGACCTTCAAGGCGCTCCCGCGCGCGGAGGCCGCGGCGACCGTGGCGCTTGACGGGCTGGACGACGTTCGCGCCGTGGCGGCACTGGCCGCCGCGCTCGGCTCGCCGCTCGAAATCTCCGGCGCCGCGCACCTGCCCGCGTCGGTCCGCGGCGGCGCGGGCGCGCTGACCTTGGCGCGGCTGGAAGGCTTCGCGCCCAGCGTCGCCGAGCGCCGCGACAAGCTGCTCGCGCTCCTGCGCGCGCACGGCACGTCGCGCCCGCTGGAAGACGCGGAAGCGGCCGCCCATTGGCGGGAGATCCGCGGCGCGACGCCGCTGGCCGAGCCGCGCGACCGCGCCGTGTGGCGCGCGTCCGTGCCGCCCTCGAAGGGACCGGGCTTCGTCGCGGCGGCGACGGCCGGCGCCGCGTCG
>JAGWKJ010000271.1 GCA_028865375.1 Hyphomicrobiales bacterium
CGGCAAGCCTTGCGAACTCGACGTGGGCGGCGGCGACATCGAGGTCGATCGCCGGCTGTTCGAATCGATCCGCGATCCGCTGTCGCACGCCCTGCGCAACGCCGTCGACCACGGGATCGAGCCGCCGCAGGCGCGGCGCGCGGCGGGCAAGCCAGGAATCGCGAGGATCTCGCTCGAGGCGGCCCAGGTCGGCGGCGAACTCGCGCTTTCGGTGCACGACGACGGTCGCGGCTTCGATTTCGAGGCGATCCGCGCGCGCGCGGAGGCTTTGGGCGTGCCCGGCGCGCACCGGGCCGAGGGCGCCGCGCTCGCCGCGCTCGCCTTCGAGCCGGGGCTCTCGACCGCGCGCGAGGTGACGGCGATCTCGGGCCGCGGCATCGGGCTCGACGTCGTGCGCTCGAAGATCGAGGAGATCGGCGGCTCGGTCGCGTTGGAATCGCCGCCCGGCGCCGGCACGCGCCTCGCGATCCGCGTGCCGCTGTCGCTCGCGGTGGTGCCGATCCTGGTCATGCGCTGCGGGCGGATGCGGATCGCGCTGCGCCACCACCACGTCGACTATCTCGCCGAATGGCGCGGCACGGCGCCCCAAGCGCCGGCGTTCCTCGGCCGCCGCGCCTTCGACACGGAATCGGGGCCGATTCCGCTGGTCGACCTCGCGGCGACCTTCGGCGAGACGCCGGCGCCCGACCCGCGCTTCGCGCGCATCGTATGCGTGCTGCGCGCCGGCGGTCTCAGGGTGGGCGCGATCCTCGACGACATCCTCGACATGACCGAGGCTGTCGTCACGACCTGCCCCGCCGACGTCGCACCCTCGATCCTGTTCGGCGGGGCGGTGCTGTCCGCCGACGGCGAAGTGACGCTGGCGCTCGACCCCGCCAGGCTCGCAGAGGCCATCGGCCTCGCGCCGGCGCCCGAGCGCCCTTCGGTGGGCGCGACCGCCGGTCCGCCGCCGCCCATGACCGCGTGGATGGTCTGCCGCGCCGGCGACGCGCCGCCGCTCGCCGTGCCCGCCACTGCGCTCGCCGAAGTCGCGGCGTTTTCCGAGGCGACGCCGTTCGAGGGCGGCGGGGCGGTGCGTTTCCGCGGCCGCCTGCTGCCGCTCGTCGCCGAGCCGCGCGCCTCCGCGCCGCGCCACCTGCTCGTCGTCACCGACGGCGAACGCCGCGTCGGCTTCGCCGCCGACGGCGTCGAAGCCTTTTTCAGCAAGACGCGCGACGTCGTGGCGACGGGCGCGACGGGCGGGGTCGGCGTGGCCGAGATCGGTGGCGTCGTCGCGCCGGTCGTCGACGTCGTCGCCTGGCACGACCTCGACCGCGCCCGGAGCGCCCCCGGTCGCTCCGCCATCGCGGTGCTGGTGGAGGACGAGGCGTTCTACCGCGACCTGCTGGCGTCCGCGCTGGCCGCGGCCGGCTTCGCGGTCGAGACTTTCGCGGACGCGGCCGCCGCCGCGGCGCGGCTGGCGCGCGCGCCGAGGCCCTCGGCCGTGGCGGTCGACCACGCGCTCGCGCCCGCGCTGGCCCGCGAGCTCGACGGGCTCGCTGCGGAAGGCTGCCCGATCGCGCTGCTCGGCGGCGAGGACGCTCCGCACGCGCCGGCGCGCCACGCCCGCGTCGGCAAGTTCGACCGCAAGGCGCTGGCGGTGCTGTTGGGACGACCCGGCGAAGGCCGGGCGCGCGCGGCATGAACCTCGCGCGCATGAGTTCGCGCCGGATCGGCCTCTTCACGCTGCACGTCGGCCCGGAGACCTACGGCATCCCCGGCGATCGCGCGTTCGGCGTGTTCCGGCTCGGGCGCGTCACGCCGGCGCCGCTGGCGCCGCCGGCGCTGCTGGGCTTCTCGCTCGTGCGCGGCCGCATCCTGGCGACGATCTCGCTGGCGCGCCGGCTCGACCCGGCCGCGCGCGCGCCCGCCGAAGGATCGCCCGGCGTCGCCGTGGAGCATGGCGGCGACCGTTTCGGCCTCGTCGCCGACGGCATCGAGGGCGTCGAATATTTCGAGCCCGAGGATGCGGTGGCGGCGCCGGCCGACGCCGATCCCGCCCGCCTCGCGCTGTGCGCGGGCGCCTACCGTCGCGGCGACGGCATCGTCGCCGAGCTCGACGTCGGCGCGCTGCTGCGTCTCCCCGTTCCCCGCGTCGAGCCCGCGCTCGTCCGCATGTCTTGAAGGAGTGGAACCATGAAACAGGTGCTGATCGTCGACGATTCCCCGGTGATCCGGAAAGTGGCCCGCAGGTTGCTGGAGGCCGAGGGCGTCCAGGTGTCCGAGGCCGAGGACGGCAAGCAGGGCCTCGCCGCCTGCGCCTTCCTGATGCCCGACGCGATCCTGGTGGACTGGATGATGCCCGAGGTCGACGGCTTCAAGTTCGTCAAGGAGCTGCGCGCGATGCCCGGCGGCGCTGCGCCAAAGGTCGTGTTCCTCGCCAGCGACAACGACGTCGCCTCGATGGCGCGCGCGATGCACGCCGGGGCGGACGAATACATGCTCAAGCCGTTCGACGGGCCGATCCTGAAGGACAGCTTCCGCCGCGCCGGCGCGCTCTGAAACGAGAAAGGGGCGGCCGCCGGCCGCCCCTTCGGTTTCGCCCGCCGTCCGCCCGGTCGGGCGGCGACGCGTCAGGCGGTGATGCGCTCTTCGGCCTCGCTGGGCTCGCGCAACACGTAGCCGCGGCCCCACACGGTCTCGATGTAGTTGCGGCCTTGGCTCGCGTTGGCGAGCTTCTTGCGCAGCTTGCATATGAAGACGTCGATGATCTTGAGTTCGGGCTCGTCCATGCCGCCATAGAGATGGTTGAGGAACATCTCCTTGGTCAGGGTCGTGCCCTTGCGGAGCGAGAGGAGCTCCAACATCTGGTATTCCTTGCCCGTCAGGTGGACGCGGGCGCCGCCGACCTCGACCGTCTTCTGGTCGAGGTTCACCACGAGGTCGCCGGTGGCGATCACGGACTGGGCGTGTCCCTTCGAGCGGCGCACGATGGCGTGGATGCGCGCGACCAGCTCGTCCTTGTGGAACGGCTTGGTGAGGTAGTCGTCGGCGCCGAAGCCTAGGCCCTTCACCTTGTCCTCGATGCCGGCGAGGCCCGACAGGATCAGGATCGGTGTCTTGACCTTGGCCACGCGCAACGTCCGCAGCACTTCGTAGCCCGACATGTCGGGCAGCGTGAGGTCGAGCAGGATGATGTCGTAGTCGTAGAGCTTGCCGAGGTCGACGCCCTCTTCGCCAAGCTCGGTGGCGTAGACGTTGAAATTCTCCGACTTCAGCATCAGTTCGATGCTGCGCGCGGTCGCGCCATCGTCCTCGATCAAAAGAACCCGCATGTGTCGTCC
>JAGWKJ010000272.1 GCA_028865375.1 Hyphomicrobiales bacterium
CCTCGAAGACCTCGCGCGCGACATCGGCGTCGAAGCCGGACGCGCGAGGCGCTCCGCTCCGCTGGCGGCGGCGCGCGCGCTCGTGCCAATGGCCGCCGCCGCGCTCGGACTGGCGGCGATCGCCTCGCCCCATGTCGGATTGCGCGACGAGGCTGGCCTGCGCCGCGCGGCCGCGCGCGCGCGCGGCGACGGTTTCACCGGCATGTTCGCGGTCCATCCCGCCCAGGTCGCGGCCATCCGCGCCGCCTTCGCGCCCGACGACGCGACGCTCGCCCGCGCCCGCGCGGTCGTCGCCGCGTTCGAGGACGCTCCCGAAGCGGCCGTGTTGCGCGTCGGCGACGCGATGGCCGACCTCGTCCACTTGCGCGCCGCGCGCGACGCGTTGGCGCGCGCCGAGGCGCGGCGGACGTGACTCAGGCCGGCCTGTCGAGCTCGAACAGCCGGTCGGCGACCGCGTAATCCATGTAGCCGCAGCGCGCGAGCGGCGCGGCGCGCGCGGTGTCGAAGCGGCCGCCCCTCACGTAGTCCTCGTCGAGGTGGACGCCGACCACCTGTCCCAGCGTGAGCACGGCGCCGGTGCGGCGGCCCGCGACGTCCTTCAGCGCGATCACGTCGACGACCTTGCATTCGAGCGCGGCCGGGCTCCGGGCGACGCGCGGCGGCTTGACGACGCGCGACGGCGCCGCTTCGAGGCCCGCGTGCTCGAACTCGCTCGCCCCGCGCGGCAGCGCCGCGGAGGTCGCGTTCATCGCGTCCTTCAGCGCCAGCGTCGCGAGGCTCCACGTGAACTCGCCGGTCGTCGCGGCGAAGGCGGCGCTGTCCTTCTCCGTCTCGGAGGAGAAGCCCACGATCGGCGGCGCCGAGCCGAACTGGTTGAAGAAGCTGTAAGGCGCGAGGTTGACGCGGCCATCGCGGTCCATGGTCGAGATCCAGCCGATCGGTCGCGGCGCGATCAGCGCCTTCATCGGGTCGTGCGGGAGGAGCGCGCGGTCGCGCGCCTCGGGGAGATAGAAGATCATCGTGCGTCCTTCGGGAAGGGTCTCAGCGCCACGCGGCGCGGTCGGGCGGCGCCGGCGTCGCCGCGAAGCCGTGCATCCGGTTGGCCCATTGCACGCCGATCAGCGCGCCCTTGGCGCGCGGCAACAGCCACAGCGACAGGCCGACGGTGACCGCCGACCACAAGGCGATCGCCGCCGCCATCGGCATCCCCGGCCAGAATTCGTCGGCGGCCAGGAAACCCGCGACGACGACGTGCCCCACGATCGCGATGGTGACATAGGCCGGCGCGTCGTCTGCGCGCTGCGGCGTCATGTCGGCGCCGCAGGCCGCACAGGCGGGCACGACCGCGAGATAGCCGTCGAACAACGCGCCCTCGCCGCAGGCGGGGCAGCGGCGCGAGAAGCCGCGGCGCACCGCGCCCGCGACGTCGCGCGGCGCCGGGGCGACCGCGATACCCGGCGCTTGGCTCATGTCCGGCTCCGCTTTCCCTTGTTCCGAGCGCGGGCCTTTGCGCCCTTGGCGGCGGCTTGTCCACGCCGCGGGGCGCGGCCCGCGGTCGCACCGGGCGCGTGGCCGAGGTTGGCGAGCAGCTCGAAACGCAGCGCGCCGGCGAACGGCGCCGCCTCGACGAGCCGCACCTCGACGCGGTCGCCGACCCTGTGGCGCTCGCGCCCGCGCGCCGCCACCAGCGCGCGATGCGCCTCGTCGAAGCGCCAGCGGTCGCCCCCCAGCGAGGACGCCGGCACGAAGCCGTCGGCGCCGAGCTCGTCGAGCTTCACGAACAGCCCCGCCCGCGTCGCGCCCGCCACCACGCCCGCGAATTGCGCGCCGATCCGGTCGGCGAGGAAATGCGCGACCAGCCGGTCGGCGGTGTCGCGCTCGGCCGCCATCGCGCGCCGCTCGGCCGACGAGATCGCCTCGGCCACCTTGGGCAGCGCGGCCGCCTCTGCGTCGGTCAGTCCGCCCGGCCCGAGCTTGCACGCGCGGATCAGGCCGCGATGCACCACGAGGTCGGCGTAGCGGCGGATCGGCGAGGTGAAATGCGCGTAGCGCCGCAGGTTGAGGCCGAAATGGCCGTAGTTCTCGGCCGAGTATTCGGCCTGCGCCTGCGAGCGCAGCACGCTCTCGTTGACGAGCGCCTCGTAGGGCGTTCCACGCGTCTCGGCGAGCAGGCGGTTGAAGGTCGCGGCGCGCGGTTCGCGGTCGCGGCCGAACTTGACGCCCAACGTCGTCAGGAATTCCGACAGCGCCTTCACCTTTTCGGGCGTGGGCGCGTCGTGCGCGCGATACAGCAGCTCGACGCGCGCGGCCTCCAGCGTCTCGGCCGCCGCGACGTTGGCCTGGATCATGAATTCCTCGATCAGCCGGTGCGCGTCGAGCCGCAGCGGCACGGTCACGCCGACGAGGCGCCCTTGCGCGTCGAGCTTCAGCTTGCGCTCGGGCAGGTCGAGATCGAGCGGCGAGCGGCCGTCGCGTGCGAGCCTGGCCGCGCCATAGGCGGCCCACAGCGGCCGCAGCGCGGGCTCGAGCAGCGGCGCGGTCGTCGCGTCGGGCCGGCCGTCGATCGCCGACTGCGCCTGTTCGTAGGCGAGCTTGGCGGCCGAACGCATGACGACGCGGTGGAACGAATGCGAGCGCTTGACCCCGCGCGCGTCGACGACGATGCGCACCGCGATCGCCGGCCTGTCCTCGTCCTCGCGCAACGAGCAAAGGTCGTTCGACAGCCGCTCGGGCAGCATCGGCACGACGCGGTCGGGAAAGTAGATCGAATTGCCGCGCGCGAGCGCCTCGGAATCGAGCGCGGAGCCGGCGCGGACATAGGCCGCCACGTCGGCGATCGCCACAGTCAGCACGTGGCCGCCGGGATTGCCGGGGTCCGCGTCGGCGCGGGCGTGCACGGCGTCGTCGTGGTCCTTGGCGTCGGGCGGGTCGATGGTGACGAGCGGCAGGTCGCGCCAATCCTCGCGGTCCCCCGCCGGCGCGGGCCGCAGGTCGGCGGCCTCGCGCAACACGGCGGCGGGGAACTCGTCGCGCAGGCCGAGCGACTTGATCGCGATGGTGGAGAGCGCGCGCTCCGTGCCGACCGCGCCGAGCCGCTCGACGACGCGCGCGACGTCGGGGCCGCCGCCGCCGCCGCGCGCCGTCTCGATGGCGACGAGGTCGCCGTCGGCCGCGCCGCCTTCGAGGTCGGGCGGCACGCGCCAGCGCCGGCCGAGCGACTTCTTGTCGACGGGCGACACGAGGGCGATTCCGTCTGGTCCGCGGCGGAACACGCCCAGCGTGCGCCCCGCCTCCTTGGCGAGCACCTTGACGATCCG
>JAGWKJ010000273.1 GCA_028865375.1 Hyphomicrobiales bacterium
CGCCCTTCGATCGCTGGGGCGTGGCGGCGATCGACCAGTTCTCGATCCTGCAAGCGGCGGGCGCCGTCCTCACCGGCGCGGCCTTCCTCGCCTGCGCGGCCGTCGCGCCGCGGATCGCCGGCGCGGCCGCCCGGTTCGCTTTCGTGTCGGCCGCCGGCGCAGCGGTGCTTCTCTCGCTCTACGTCGCCTTCCCCGGCGCTTTCGTCGATCCGATGGCCCACGTCGATCCGCTGCTCGCCAAGGTCTGGCTCGCCAACGTCACCGAAGCCAAGCCGCTGTTGGTCGCCACGGCGGGCGATCCCTTCAAGCTGGCCGCCTACGAGCTCGCCTCCGTGCTCGGCCTCGTCGCGCTCGTCGTCGCCGCGTGGCGCGAGCGCGGCGTCGGACGCGCGAAATTCGCGGCGCTGGCGCTCGCGGCGTTGGCCGGCCTTGCGACGACGCTCTGGCAGGTCCGCGGCACCAGCGGCTTCGCGGCCTTCGCGGCGTTCGGCGGCGTCTGGACCTGGGTCCGCGCCACGCAGGCGGCGGAACGCCAGTCCCGCACATGGGTGAAGCTGGCGTCAGTGCTGGTCTTCGTGCCGTTCGGCGCGAGCGCTTGGGCCGCCGTGCTGCCGGTCAAGGCGGAGGCGGCCAAGCGGCCCCAATCGTGCCGGGCGCCCGCCGACGTCGCGCTGCTGGACCGGTTGCCGCGCGGCACGATCCTCGGTCCGATCGACCTCGGCGCCGACGCGCTGGCGTTCACGCGGCAGGCCGTGGTCGCGGCACCGTTCCACCGCAACAATTCCGGCAACGGCGCGTTGGTGCGCACGATGCTGGCCGCCCCCGACGACGCGCGCGCGATCGCCGAAAGTAGCGGCGCGCGCTGGCTGGTCGCCTGCGACGGCCTGCCGGAGACGACGGATTACGTCAAGCTGGCCCCCCATGGCCTCGCCGCCGCGTTGCGCCGCGGCGAAGTGCCGGGGTGGTTGCAGCCGATCCGCGGCGAGACGGGGCCCTATTCGATCTTCCAGATCCGCTGATCGGCGGCGGTCAATAGACGCAATCGACGAAGGCGCCGCGCACGTCGCGGCCCCAGGCGCCGTCGTATCGCTTCAACCATCGTTGCGCACGCGTCTCGCCCGCGGCCGCGATCTCGTCGAGCGGGGCGAGATGGACGCGCTCGTCGCGGCCGGCCGCGTCGGTCCGCGCGCGCCGCGCCAAGCCGCGCGCGGCGATGGCAATCGCGTCGCGGGCCACTTCGCGGACGGAGCGCCCGCTTATGCGCGCGTCGAGCGCCAGTCGCGGGACGTCGTCGCGCAGCGCCGCGCGCCCGGCCGCGGTCCAGCCCTCGACCAAGGCGGCGGCTTCGTCGAGCGCCGCGGAATCGTAGAGCAGGCCGACGAACAGGGCGGGCAGCGCGCAGATCATGTCGAGGTCGCCGCAATCGGCGCCGCGCATCTCGAGGTAGCGCTTGAGGCGCACTTCCGGAAACAACGTCGAGAGGTGGTTGGCCCAATCGGCCGTGGTCGCGCGTTCGCCGGGCAGCGCCGCCAGCCGGCCCGCCAGCAGGTCGCGGAAGCTCGCGCCCGACACGTCGTGGTAGGTCTCGCCGCGCTTGACGAAATACATCGGGGCGTCGAGCGCGAAATCGACGTATCGCTCGAAGCCCATGCCGTCCTCGAACGCCCACGGCATCATGCCGGTGCGTGCGGCGTCGACGTGGCGCCAGATTTCCGAGCGCATCGACAGCATTCCGTTGGGCCGGCCGTCGGCGAACGGCGAGTTCGCGAACAGGGCGGTCGCCACCGGTTGCAGCGCCACCGACACGCGCAGCTTGCGGACCATGTCCGCCTCCGACGCGAAATCGAGGTTCGCCTGCACGGTGGCGGTGCGGAACATCATGTCGAGGCCGCGCGTCCCGACCTTGGGCATGTAGCCGCGCATGATGTCGTAGCGCCGCTTCGGCATGACGGGCGTCGCCTCGCGCGCCCACAGGGGCGACATGCCGAGCGACAGGAAGTCCACTCCCATGGGCGCCGCGAGTTCGCGGACCTGGGCGAGATGGGCCAGCGTCTCGGCGCGCGTGCCGTGCACGTCGGCGAGCGGCGCGCCGGACAGCTCGAACTGTCCGCCGGGTTCGAGCGAGATCGCGCCGCCGCCCGTCACGTCGGCGAGACCGATGATCCGGCCGCCGTCCTCGATCGGCGACCAACCGAGCTGACCCTGCATCCCGCGCAGGATCGCCTCGATCCCGCCGGGACCTTCGTAGGGCACGGGCGCCAGCGAGCCGACGCGGAAAGGGATTTTTTCGTGCTCGGTGCCGACCCGCCACGCCGACGGCGGCTTGCAGCCTTCCGCCATCCATTCGACGAGATCGCGACACGATTCGACCGGTGTCGTGTCCGTTACGTCGCGCGCCATCCGATTCCCCGCCCCTTGCCGACGCTAGATAGTGGCGGGTCGACGCGGGCGCAACGCGGGTTCGCGCGCGCAGGCGGCGTTAAGGGCCCGTAAACCCAGATGTCGCCGATCCGCCAATGATCGGCGATCCGACCTTTCGAATTAACCTTTCGGAACGCGGTAAATGTCAGGGTCCGTTCGACCGGGGAAAACCATGCTCAAGTCAGCCACGAGATTCGCGCAGGACGAAAGCGGCGCCACCGCCGTCGAATATGGCCTCCTGTGCGCTTTGATCTTCATCGCGATCATCGCGGCCGTCAGCCTGTTCGCCCATAACACCCAAACGATGTTCAACGCCATCGCCACCAATTATCACTGACCGGCGGTTCCCGCGCGATCCCAATCTTCGATCCTCCCCAGCCGCGGCGCTTCGCGCACGCGAAGTTCGGCGCCGCGCGCGGCGACCTCGCGCATCGCCCGCAGAACGTTGCCGCCAGCGATCTTGACGAGCCGCTCCTCGGAATGGCCGCGGGCCAACAGCGCGGCGAACAGGTGGGGAAAGCGGCCGACGTGGCCCAGCCCCTGCGGCGCCGGCCCGCCGAAGAAATCCGAGCCGATGCCGACATGGTCCTCGCCCGCGCGCGCGATCAGGTAGTCGACGTGGTCGCAGAAATCGGCGAGCGTTGCCCGCGGCTCTCGGCCGGCGACGCGTTCGCGTTCCGCGCGCAGCGCGCGCTCGTCGGCGCCGTGCGGCGTCTTGCCGAAGGGGTCGCGCGCCGGCGCCACCCAGTTCCACGACCTCTGCGAGACGAAATGGGGCACGAAAGTCGCCATCACGAGCCCGCCGCCGGCGGCCACGGCGTCGATCAGGTCGTCGGGCGCGTTGCGCGGATGGGCGCACAGGGCGTGTGCGTTGGAATGCGACAGCACGA
>JAGWKJ010000274.1 GCA_028865375.1 Hyphomicrobiales bacterium
GCCCCAGATGCCGATGATCAGGAACATCGGGATCAGGCCGCCCTCGAAGAACAGGTAGAACAGCACGAGATCGAGCGCCACGAACACGCCGATCATCAGCGTCTCGAGCACGAGGAAGGCGACGAGATAGGCCTTCACCCGCTTCTCGATCGGCTTCCAGGACGCCACGAAGCAGAACGGCGTCAGGAACGTCGTCAGCAGCACGAAGGGCATCGAGATGCCGTCGACGCCCAGCCGCCAGGCGATGCCCGGAGCGATCCAGCGATGGACCTCGAGCAGCTGGAAGCCGGCCTTGGACGGATCGAACCGCGACCAGGCCACCAGCGACAGCGCGAAGGTGGCGAGCGAGGCGACGAGCGCGATCCACTTCGCGTTGCGCAGCGTGTCCGCGTCCTCCCCGCGCAGCGCCAGGATCAGCGCCGCGCCGACGAGCGGGAGGACCAGCAGGCCGGTCAGCACGCCGAAACCGGCCATCAGCGCACCCCCATGAACAGGTACCAGGTGATGATGGCGGCGATCCCCAGCATCATCGCGAAGGCGTAGTGGTAGACGTAGCCGCTCTGCAGCCGCACCACGCGGCCCGACACGGCCAGCACCTCGGAGGAAACGCCGTCCGGCCCGAAGCCGTCGATGATGCGGCCGTCGCCGCCCTTCCAGAACAGGCGGCCGAGCCAGAAGGCCGGGCGCACGAACAGGAAATCGTAGAGCTCGTCGAAATACCACTTGTTGAGGAGGAAGCGATAGGCGAGCGGCATCGCCTTGGCGAGCGCGTCGGCGCTGCCCGGCCGCATGACGTACATCGCATAGGCGACGAGGAACCCGCCGACCATCATCAGGGTCGGCAACAGCGAAACGAAGCCCGGCACTTTCTCCATCGCGTCGACGGCGCCCGACATGTCGGCGATCGAGCCCTTCCAGAACGCCTCGGCGCCCGGCGCGACGAACGCGCCGTGGAACGCGAAGCCCGCCGCCAGCGCGCCCAGCGACAGCAGGGCGAGGGGAACCAGCATCGTGGCCGGTGATTCGTGCGGTTCGTGCGCATGGGCGTCGTCGCCATGGGCGTGGTCGTCGTGCGCGTGCGCGCCGAAGGCGCGCGGCTCGCCGAAGAAGGTCATGAACACGAGACGCCACGAATAGAACGAGGTCAGCCCCGCCGCGACGACCGTGCACAGGAAACCGTAGGTCGCCGTCCAGCCTTGCCCGGCGTAGGCCGCCTCGATGATCGCGTCTTTCGAGTAATAGCCCGCGGTGAATGGAAAGCCGGTCAGCGCCAGCGTGCCGACCGTCATCGCCCAGAAGGTGAGCGGGATCTTGGTGCGCAGGCCGCCCATGTTGCGCATGTCCTGCTCGTGGTGCATCGCGTGGATCACCGACCCGGCGCCGAGGAACAGCAGGGCCTTGAAGAAGGCGTGCGTGAACAGGTGGAAGATGCCCACCCCGTAGGCGCCGACGCCCAGCGCGACGAACATGTAGCCGAGCTGCGAGCAGGTCGAATAGGCGATCACGCGCTTGATGTCGTTCTGCACGAGGCCGACGGTGGCCGCGAACAGCGCGGTGGTCGCCCCCACCGCCGTGACGAAGCCGAGCGCGGCGGGCGCGTGCGCGAACAAGGGCGACAGGCGCGCAACCATGAACACGCCGGCCGTCACCATCGTGGCGGCGTGAATCAGCGCGGAGACCGGCGTCGGGCCCTCCATCGCGTCTGGCAGCCAAGTGTGCAGCAGGAACTGCGCCGACTTGCCCATCGCGCCCATGAACAGCAGCAGGCAGGCGAGCGTCAGCGCGTCGACGTCCATGCCGAAGGCGTGGACCGACTTGCCGGCGAGGCCGGGCGCTGCGGCGAAGATCGCGTCGAACGACACCGACTTCGTCAGCGCGAACACGAGGAAGATGCCCAGCGCGAAGCCGAAGTCGCCGACGCGGTTGACGACGAAGGCCTTGATCGCGGCCGCGTTGGCCGACGGCTTCTCGTACCAGAAGCCGATCAGCAGGTAGGAGGCGAGCCCCACGCCCTCCCAGCCGAAGAACATCTGCACGAGGTTGTCGGCCGTCACCAGCATCAGCATCGCGAAGGTGAACAGCGACAGGTAGGAGAAGAACCGCGGACGCGACGGATCCTCGGCCATGTAGCCGATCGAATAGAGGTGGACGAGCCCCGACACGCTCGTCACCACCACCAGCATCGTCGCCGTCAGCGCGTCGATCCGGAGCGCCCACGACACGTCGAGGTCGCCGACCTTCAGCCATTGCGCCACCGGCACGACCAGCGCGTGCGCCTGCGCGCCGTAGCCCACCTGGAAGAACGCGGCCCACGACAGCGCCGCGCACAGCAGCAGCAGGCCGGTGGTGAGGATCTCGGCGGCGCGCGCGCCGGCGCGCAAGCCGACCGGCTCGCCGAGCAGCGCGCCGAGCAGCGGAAGGAAGACGATCGCCTGGTACATGCGCGCAATCAGCCCTTCATCGCGTTGAGGTCTTCGACCTCGATCGATCCCTTCACGCGGAAATGCGTGACCAGGATCGCAAGCCCGATCGCGGCCTCCGCGGCCGCCACCGTCAGTACGAACAGCGCGAACACCTGCCCCGTCAGGTCGCCCGAGAAGGTCGAAAAGGCGACGAGGTTCACGTTCACGGCGAGCAGGATCAGCTCGACCGACATCAGGATGACGATCACGTTCTTGCGGTTGAGCACGATGCCCGCCACGCCCAGCGTGAACAGGATGGCGCCCACCACCAGATATTGCCCGAGCCCCACCATCTCAGTCCCCCCGGAGCCCGGCGCGCGACGCGACCTTGCGCAGCTCGACGCCCGTCGCCTTGGTGCGCGCCACCTGCCTCGCCGCGTCCTGCCGCTTCACGCCCGGCCGGTGCCGCAGCGTCAGCGAGATCGCGCCGATCATGGCGGTCAGCAGCACGAAGCCGGCCGCCTGGAAGAAATAGCCGAAGCGCACGTAGAGCACGTCGCCCAGCGCCGCCGTGTTCGACAGCCCGCCCGAAGGCGCGGCCGGATGCGCCGCGCCGGGCGAGACGATCCAGGCGCCCGCCACCAGCGACAGCTCGACGAGCACGATCCCGCCCACCAGCGCGCCGACCGGCAGGTAGCGCAGGAAGCCTTCCTTCAGCCGCGCGAAATCGACGTCGAGCAGCATGATGACGAACAGGAACAGCACCGCCACCGCGCCGACGTAGACGATGACGAGCAGCATCGCCAGGAACTCGGCGCCCGCGATCAGGAACAGCGCCGCCGCGTTGACGAAGGCGAGGATCAGGAACAGCACCGAATGCAC
>JAGWKJ010000275.1 GCA_028865375.1 Hyphomicrobiales bacterium
CGAATATCTACGAATTTCACCTCTACACTCGCAGTTCCACTCACCTCTCCCGGACTCGAGATTGCCAGTATCAAAGGCAGTTCCAAGGTTGAGCCTTGGCATTTCACCCCTGACTTAAAGACCCGCCTACACGCGCTTTACGCCCAGTAATTCCGAACAACGCTAGCCCCCTTCGTATTACCGCGGCTGCTGGCACGAAGTTAGCCGGGGCTTATTCTCCTGGTACCGTCATTATCTTCCCAGGTAAAAGAGCTTTACAACCCTAAGGCCGTCATCACTCACGCGGCATGGCTGGATCAGGCTTGCGCCCATTGTCCAATATTCCCCACTGCTGCCTCCCGTAGGAGTTTGGGCCGTGTCTCAGTCCCAATGTGGCTGATCATCCTCTCAGACCAGCTACCGATCGTCGCCTTGGTGAGCCGTTACCTCACCAACTAGCTAATCGGACGCGGGCCAATCCCTCGGCGATAAATCTTTCGCCTCCCGGCCGTATCCGGTATTAGCTCAAGTTTCCCTGAGTTATTCCGAACCGAGGGGTATGTTCCCACGTGTTACTCACCCGTCTGCCACTGACGTATTGCTACGCCCGTTCGACTTGCATGTGTTAGGCCTGCCGCAAGCGTTCGTTCTGAGCCAGGATCAAACTCTCAAGTTGATTGAGATTTTGGTCCCGACTGGTCACTGTCTTGTTTGACGAGTCCCAAGCACATCCGTCATCGATCCGAAGATCGACAACACGATGAACTTAGAAAACGTGACCGTCAGGTATCTCTTTGACACCGACCCGAAGGTCGGCATCCGCAAGGACCCCGCCGCCCACGTTTCTCTTTCTTCTTATTCGTCTGTCAAACAGCACAACGCCCCAAGCCAGTAAGGCTTAGGCCGAAGCAGTTTCTCCCCGACAACGTCGCCGGGAGGCTCACGCCCGATCTCTCGAGAAACCGAAGCGGCGTCGGCTGCCGAAGCAACCTCGCCGTTGGTGACGCGGATATAGGGGATCGCTTCACGACCTGTCAACGACAAAAATGACGGTCCCGCGAAAAAGTTTCCCGACGCGCTCCCCCGTGGTGGAAAACTCGTGCCGCGTGGGCGGCACCCGACCGACCGACCGCCCAATTCCCGGCGGATTTTCCCGCCATTCAACGCTTTGCGCGCGCGGGCGCGGCGCGATAGACCATCCGATGCAAGGTGCCGCGCCAATGCGCGACCAAGGCGCCGCCAGGGAGAGCCCGTCTTTTGTCACCGCAGCAGGTTCGCCCCGGCATTGCGGTCGATCTCGGGGTCGACCCGCCCATCGAACTCGACGGCCGCCGGCATGACGACGCCGAACGCCGGCGTTTCAACGCCCGTTGGATCGTCGCCTGTGGCCTGTCGGGCGCGGCCGGCGCGGCTTTGCTCGCGGCCACGATGTATGCCTCCACCGGCGGCCACATCGCCTACGCGGTCGCCCCCCACGCCGCCACGCCGGCGGCCAAGCCCGACGACGGCCCGGCGCCGATCAAGGGCGACCGTCTCGTGCGCCCGGTCGACATCGTCACCGACAAGCAGACGTTCCTCGTGCCGGTGGCCGTCAAAGCGGTGGGCGGCCAAACCATCGAGAAACAATCCTTCACCCGTGTGGTGTCGACGTTGACCCTGACCCGCACCGCCTACGCGCAGGAAGTGCCGCCGTTCGACCCGACGAAATTCGTGGCCGGATTCCGGTTCCGTCCGCCGAAGGCCGGCCGTTCCGCGCCCATAGCCAACGCCGACGTCACTTTTACGACCGCGCCCGTGAAGCCCGGCGAAGTCGACGGCCCCGTGCTGTCCGACGCCGACGCGCTGGCCCAGGTCGACGCGCAGGCCAAGCCCCGCGACGACGGCGCCAAACCGTTCGCGTCCCCTCTGGCCGCGCTTCGGATCGCGCCGCTGTCGCAGAGCGTGCCGGGCGCGCTGGCCTACGCCAAGGCGGACGCGCTGGCGATGCCCCCGGCCCTCAAGGGCGTGAACATGCGCATGGTGAAGGTGGACGAAACCGACGTCGTGCCCAGCGCGCCGGAAGCCGATCCGCCTACGCAGACGCTCGTCACCGTCAAGCCGGGCGAGACGCCGGAGAAAGCGATGGCCGCCGCGGGCTGCACGCTTTCGGAGGCCGCCGCCGCCGCGGCCTCGCTGCGGATCGCCAAGATCGCGGCGACCCAAGGCGACCGTTTGCGCGTGCGTCTGGGTCCGGTTCCGGGCCGCGGCGGCGCGCGGGGTCTCGTCGGCGTGACCGTCTACGCGGACGAGACGCCGAAGGGCGCGGTGGCGATCGACGACGCAGGCGCCTTCGTCCCCGTCCGCGACTTGAACGAGCCGGCGCCCGGCGCCAATGCCGCCCCGAGGCCCGACGGGCTTCGGCTCTACGACGCGGTCTACGAGACGGCGCTGAAGCGCCGCATCCCCAAGTCGATCATCGACGAGGCGATCCACGCCTTCGCCAACGTGGTGGACTTCCAGAAGCCCGTTTCGCCGGGCGACACGTTCGAGGCGTTCTACGCCAACCCGACCGGCGGCGAGGGGCCGCGCAGCGACCTGCTCTACGTGGCGCTCGACGTCGGCGGCCAGACCTTCCGCGAATACCATTACGTGACGCCCGACGACCACGCGCTGAACTTCTATGACCCGCTGGGACGCTCGGGCCGGTCCTTCCTCGTCCGCAAGCCGGTGGCTGCGGGCGCGGAGACCTCGACCTTCGGCATGCGGTTCGACCCGGTCATGCACCGCTATCAGTTGCATTCGGGCGTCGATTGGGGCGCGCCGCCCGGCACGCCGATCTTCGCGGCGGGCGACGGCACGATCAGCTTCATGGGGCGGTTCGGCGGCTACGGCAACCGCATCGAGATCACGCATTCCTACGGCTACCTGACGACCTACAACCACATGTCGGCGTTCGCGCGCGGCGACTTCAAGGGCGAGCGCGTGCGCCAAGGCCAGCTGATCGGCTTCGTGGGCACCACGGGCGCGTCGACCGGCCCGCACCTGCATTTCGAGATCAAGATCAACGGCAATTTCGTCGACCCGATGGGCATCCGCCTGCCTCGCGTGCGCGAGCTCGGCGGCGCGATCCTGGCGGGTTTCAAGGCCGAGAAGGCGCGCATCGATTCGCTGCGCGCAAAGGCCCCGAGCGACGTCGCTCTGGGCGCGGCGACGCGCACCGCCGCGGTCAACTGAGGGAGAACGGCGGCGGTCGCGCGCCGCCCGCGCGCGCGGCAGCGAAGCCGAGCCATGATCGCACGTCGGCGGCGCTCGCGCCTTGG
>JAGWKJ010000022.1 GCA_028865375.1 Hyphomicrobiales bacterium
GCTCATTTCAGCCTCGTGCGGCGATAGGGCGCGAGCGCGGCGGCGACCGCGCGCGGCACGCGGCCCGCGGCGGCGTCGAAGTCCTGGTCGCCGCGGTCCTCGTACCAGCTCGCGACCAGCGAGCGGATGGCCAGCCGCAGCGCGGCCGGCGGGTCGGTCGGGGCGGGACCGTAGCCCGCGATCCAATCGACCTGCACGCCGGCGGCGACGCGCTGCAACTCGGGCGGCCGCTGCGAGAACACGATGCGCGCGACCTCGGGCGACGAATCGAGCACGTAAGTCGTCGGATCGAGCGCGGTCGCCGCGCCCGTGGGATCGAGCGTGCGCGCCCCCACGAAGGATTGGAACGGCGCCACGGGGAGCGAGATCATGCCGCCGCGCGGCCAGGCGTCGAGCGCGAGCCGCCACGTCTGCGTGACGAGCGCGCGGCCGCAATAGGCCTCCACCGTCTGCCGCGCGGCGATCAGCAGGTCGCCGATCAGCGCGTCGTCGTCGGTGACGTCGACGCGCAGGAAGTTCTTGGCGTCGGCGAGCGTGACCGGTTCGGCCGTCGGCGGCGACAGCAGGGTCAGGGAGGCCCGCGGCCGGTTGCGCGGCCGCCATTGCCAGTCGAAATAGGCGTCGTCGAGCGCCAAGTCGGCGAGATAGAAGTCGGAGAAGTCCATGTCGCCTCGCGTCGGGTTCGCGTTCGTGGTGGCGGCGTGCGCCGCGATCTTCGCCGGGTCGGCCGGCGCGGTGGTGGGCGTGGCGTCGGCGCCGTCGGCCGCCGCGCCCGTCTCCGCGCTGGTGGCGGTGCTGGCGCGCGGGCGCGGCTATTGCACCGGGGTCGCGATCTCGCGCGACGCGGTGCTCACCGCCGCCCATTGCGTCGCCAAGCCCGGCGACCTGCGGGTGCATTTCAAGGACGCGGCCGGTCGCGACGTGCTCGCCAAGGTGCGATCGGTCGCGATCCATCCGCGTTATCGCGCGGAGGCGCCGCGCCGCCGCGTGGCGTCGATCGACCTCGCGATCCTGCGCACCGCGCTGCCGCTGCCGGCGCGGATCGTGCCGGCGCGGCTCGCCGGTCCCCGGACGCTCGCGCTCGGCGACAAGCTGGAGATCGCCGGCATCGGGCTCGGCGTCGAGGGCGACGGCAGCACGGGCGGGCCGACGCGCGCCGCGCGCCTCGAAGTCGCGCCGCTCCTGTCGCCGATCCTGGTCACGCTGCGCGCGCCGGGCGGCGCGTTCCTCGGCGCCTGCGAGGGCGATTCCGGCGGTCCGATCTACGACCCGGCAGACGGCGCCGTCGTGGGGATCGTCGATTGGACGACCGGGCCCGGGGTCAAGAATTGCGGCGCGCTCACGCAGGGCGCGCTCGTCGCGCCGCAGGCCGGGTGGATCGCCCGCGCGGCGCGGTAGGAGGCGCGCCACCCTCTCCCTCCGGGAGAGGGTCGATGCGAAGCATCGGGGTGAGGGTCACGCCGTCGCGGCGATCGCAGCATCCCTCATCCGGCCCTCCGGGCCACCTTCTCCCGGAGGGAGAAGGTCGGCGCGTTTGATCGAGGGGTCGCGCACTCTCTTCCTCCGGGAGAGGGTTCGCGCCATCAGCCGATCCGCGGCGCCGGGTCGCGCATTCGCGCGGCGCGGGCAGCGTCGATCGCGCGGCCGATTTCGCCCAGCACCCAGTCCAACCGTTCCTTGACCTCGAGGTTGGAGAAACGAAGTTCGACATATCCAGCGCGCTCGACGATGAGCCGACGCGAGGCGTCGCGGGCTGCGTCGTGTCCGTCGCCGTCGAGTTCAATGGTGATGCGCTGCGATGCGCAGAGAAAGTCGACCACACGGCCGTCGACCGGCGCCTGACGCCGGAACTTGACCCCTTCGAACCGCCCAGAGCGGAGTTCGCGCCAAAGCAGGGCTTCCGCCGGCGTCGCCGCGCGGCGCAATGCCCTTGCCATTCCGGTTCGACGCACCATCGGCAAAATCTGGCGGGAACTTCGGTCACCCGCAAGCGTCGCGTGGATTGACGAACGCCGGAAGCCCTCCCCCGGTCGCGTCCCGCGACCACCCTCTCCCGCAGGGAGGGGGTATAGTGATACTGCCGACAAAATACATTGATGACCTCACTTCGGGTTGAGGGGACGGGTCTGAGGCCAGTCGGGTGGTTAGGCCTTCACCCGTCCTTGGCTTGCGACGGTTGCCACGACCCTCGCCAGTTGGGGCGACAGGCGGCACACTCCGTCCCTGCGGAGAATGAAATCGGCCCCTGAAAATGCGCGGCCGCGGGCGAAGGCAATGATCGCGGCGTCCACTTTGGGACGTTCGGGTTCGATCACGTCGTAGACATAGGCGGGGAAGCCTTCGCGGCTGTTGTGCATGATCCCGGCGTACGGGTCCAAGCCTTCGGCGACGGTCTCGACCTGCAGCTGCGCCGCCCGCACCGCGTAGGCGTAATTGAGCATCGCATTGATCGGATGCGAGGCCTTCCAGTTTTTGGCCTTGCGGCCCGTGAGGATCGAGCTGCGCGAACGATAGAACCGCCAGTGGTCGGGGACCGGATAGCGGCATTGTGCCGTCCATCGCATTTCGATTTCCGTCCATGCGGCGAAATAGGCGGCGGCGCTTTCACCTTCTATGGCGCGAATTCCATCCATTTCGGCAAAGTGTTCGCCGGTCAGCCGGGCAATTCCCGTTTTGACCTTCTCGATGGCGAGTTTGCGCAAGCGACCGTCCGGAAATTGCGCTTGCAAGGTTGACGCGCTGTTCTTCAATTTCCGGGAAATCAAGTCGCGGGCAAATTCAATGCGCTTGGAGCCGTCGCGCTGCAAATCGAATTGCCAGCGCAGCCTTTCGTGACTTCCCGTGAAGCCGGCGCCCGACGCCATCACGGCAAGCCCGCCGTCGCCGGTGATCCGGGCCAAGGCGACGCCCTGCTCGCCGAGCCAATTCGGCGCGTCGAATGAAAGCGAACCGCTGCCGTCCAATAGGATGATCATGCGCGGCAAGGCGAGGTCGCCCTTGAACAGGCGATGGCATTCTTGCTTTTGTGGGCAATGGGTGAAGCCGTGCCGGATGACCAAAGCGCCCCGCTCGATCCGCAAGGACGCGCCGTGACCGGTCAATATCAGGGAGTTGGCGTTGCGCTCGCGGACACGTCTTTTCCGCTGGAACTTGGCATTTTCCGCGATCCAGAATTCGGAGCGAATTGCCCATTCACCCGCAATCGGATCGGCACGGATTTCGATATCGCGCTGCATTTCAGACGATAGCATAATTTCATGGAATCGCGTCATATTGTAGTGATTAATCCACGCTTTTCGGCGTGCATGGAGCTGATGTGGTGTTATCGGGGGCAACCAAAAAAGTGACCAATGCGGATTATCGCAAAAGTTGGGAAGTTGGCTCGCCCCTCGATCACGCATGGTTTTACTTCGCATCCGAGGTAATGAAAGAACAATATCGCGAGACTCATGACAGAATTCGAATGGCGGCGCTCAGACACTTAATGCAGGGAGAGGTTCAATCGAAATTGGCGGGCGGAGAGTTAATTGCGTTGGGGATTGAAATCCTGCTAGCTTCTGACGATAAAATAGATAGGAAGCGGCCCCCTTTGAACCGCGACGTCGGTGCAGCGCTCTCCTCCCCCGCTCGCGGGGGAGGGGAACCGCGCGGAACGCGCGGTGGTGGGGGCGTCATCCGCCGAACTCTTTCGCGACGCGACGGCCCCCTCCGGCTCGCTTCGCTCGCCACCTCCCCCGCTGCGCAGGGGAGGAGGGCCCGCGCGTTTGCGCAAGAACGGACGCGACCCGTTTGAACCGCGACGCCGGTGCCGTCTTTCCTCTCCCGCTGCGCAGGGGAGGAGGATGCCCGGACCGCTGCGGTCGATCGACGGAAGGGCGGCGGGATCGCCCATCCGCAATTCTTCAGCGTGCCCGAACCCTACCCCACCAGCGTCGGGCTGTCAACGACAATTTTCCTAATTACGGATTTTTCTCACGTTCACGCCGCCGGCGTCACCTCGACCGTGAAATGGCTGATCATCGGGAAGGCGCCGGCCCGCGCGCGGAAGTCGTCGGCGCAGCGCCCGCCGCGACACGAGATGGCGGCCACCGCGCCCAGATGGCCAGGCCCCAGCCGCCACAGGTGGAGGTCGACCACGCGGTCGCCGTCGCGCTCGAGCGCGGCGCGCAGGTCGCGGGCCATCCGCGCGTCGGGCGCCATGTCGAGCAGCGTGGCGCCGGAATCGCGCAGCAGCGTCCACGCCCAGCTCAGGATGACCGCGGCGCCGACGAGGCCGACCAACGGGTCGATCCACGGCCAGCCCATCGCGCGGGCGACGACGAGGCCGAGGATGACGAGCACCGACACCGCCGCGTCGGCGACGATGTGCGCGAACGCCGCGCGCATGTTGTTGTCGCGCGCCGCGCGGTGGCCATGGTCGTGGTCGTGCGCATGATCGTGGTCATGGTCGTGGTCATGGTCGTGGTCGTGATCGTGGTCGTGCGCATGACCATGATCGTGGCCGTGCCCGTGATGATGGTCCGTGCCCGACAGCAGCCACGCCGAGACGACGTTGACGACGAGGCCGAGCGCGGCGACCGCGATCGCCTCGCGATAATGGATGGCGTGCGGCGCCAGCAGGCGGGCCAGCGATTCATAGGCGATGAAGAGCGCGATCACGGCCAGGATCAGTGCGCTCGAAAAGCCCGCGAGGTCGCCGAACTTGCCGGTGCCGAAGGCGAAGCGCTCGTCGCCGACGTGCCGGCGCGCGAACGTGTAGGCGAGCGCGGCCAGCAGCAGCGCGCCGGCGTGGGTGCTCATGTGCAGGCCGTCGGCGACCAGCGCGATCGAGCCGAACGCCAGCCCGCCGACGATCTCGGCCACCATCATCGCCGCAGTCACGCCGATGACGATCCAAGTCCGCCGCTCGGCGCCCTCGTGGTCGGCGCCGAGGAAGTCGTGGTCGTGCGGCCAATAGCCGGTGGTCTGCGTCATGGTCGTCGTCCGTGCTCGGTGGTGGCTTTTGGGCGCGGCGCGTCCGCGCCGTCAAGCGCCCGCGTCGTCGCCCCGTCGGGCGAACGCGCCGGTTCCCAGCAGGAACGCGACCATCATGTCGCGGATGGCGACGAACATGTCGGCGCCCGTGCTCGCCCGATGGCCGCGCGCCCGGGCGGCCAGCACCAGCGGCGAGGCGTCCGACGAGGTCTCGACGCAGGCGACGAAAGCGCCAAGCGCCAGTCGCGAAACGTCGAGCGGCAACGGGTCGCCCGGCGCCATGCCCGCCGAGGTCGCGTTGGCGACGAAGCCGAACCCGGATGGATCGGCCGACCCCGCCGTCACCGGCGGGCCGCCGCGGGCGGCGAGCGCGCCGACCAGCGCATCGCGCCGGCCGGCGTCGACGTCGTGGATCGCCAGCGAGGAGACGCCCGCCTCGATCAGGGCCAGCGCGATCGCCGAACCGGCGCCGCCGGCGCCCACCAGCAACGCACGCTCGCCGCGCGGTTCCCCGCCGCGCGCCCCGGCCGCCGCCACGAAGCCCAGCCCGTCCAGCATGTCGCCGTGCCACGTCCCGTCTGGCTCGCGGCGCATCAGGTTCACCGCGCGCAGGAAGCGCGACCGGGCCGACGCGGTGGCGCAATGCGCGAAGCCCGCGAACTTGTGGGGCATCGTGATCAGCAGGCCGTCGACGTTGGCCTGCGCCGCGAAGCCGGCCATCGCGGCCTCGAAGTCCGCCGCCGCGACATGGGCCGGCACGCAGAGTGCGTTGCGGCCCGCCGCCGCGAAGGCGCGCGACATGCCCGCCGGCGAACGCACGTGGGCGATCGGGTCGCCGACGATGGGAAAAAGGCGTGTCGCCCCGTCGGGCGCGAGGTCGCGGTCCATGCGCGATCTTGGCGCGCGCGTCCGCGCCGCGTCAATTCTTGCGCAGGCCCGCCGCCGCCAGCGCGCGCTTCAGGTGCGCCATGCCGCGCCGGCCGTACGCGAGCGGGTCGGCCTTGAGCGGATCCTGCTCGGCCTCCACCACCACCCAACCCGAATAGCCCGGCAGCGCCTTGAAGGTCGCCTCGTAGTCGACCATCCCGTCGCCGGGCGTCGTGTAGACGCCGAGCTCCGCGCCGCGTCCGACGATCGCGTCGAGGAAGCTCAGGTCGAGCCTGGCGGCCTCCGCGGCCTTGTGGGCGCGCACGTCCTTGCAATGCACGTGGACGATGCGCTCGCGATAGGCCCGGGCGACCTTCGCCGGGTCGCCGCCGCCCCAAGTGACGTGGCCGGTGTCGAGCAGCAAGTTGGCCGGCGCCTCGGTCGCGGCCATGAAGGCGTCGATGTCCTCTGGCGTCTGCACCACGGTGCCCATGTGGTGGTGATAGGCGAGGCGGTGGCCGGCGTCGGCGAGGCGCGCGCCGAACTCGGTCATGCGCTCGCCGAACGTCTTCCATCCCGCCTTGTCGAGCTTCGGGCGCGCCGACAGCGGCTTGCCGCGGTCGCCGTGGATCGTGTTCGAGCATTCGGCCACGATGAAGACGTCCGTGCCGGCGCCCGCGCACATCGCCCGGTGCTTGGCGGAGGCCGCGAACTCCTCGGCCGCCGTGCGCCTCAGCAGGTGCGTCGAATACCAGCCGCCGACGAAGGCCATGTCGTATTCGGCGAGCTTGGCCTTCAGCTCGGCCGGTTCGGTCGGGAACTTGTGGCCGAGCTCCATGCCCTCGAAGCCGATCTCGCGCGCCTGCGACAGGCAGGTCTCCAGCGATATGTGGCCGCCGATGTCGTGCAGGTCGTCGTTGGACCAGGCGATGGGGTTGGCGCCGATGCGGATCGTCATCTCTCAGGCTCCCTGGCGGCGCTTGGCGAGCGCCTCTTCGTATTTCGCGCGCGCCGCCGCCACCTGCGGACGGACCGAGACCTCCGGCACCGCGACGTCCCACCACGCGCCGCCGGCGCCGGTGCTCTGCGCGGGATCGCCGTCGATCACGATCACGCGCACGCGTTGGCCCGCGCGGGCCTCGTCGAGCGCGCGCTCCAGCGCGACGATCGAGGAGACCTTGACCGCCTCGGCGCCGAGCGCGCGCGCGTGGGCCGCGAAGTCGACCTTCACGTCGGCGACGCGGCGGGAATCGCGCAGCAGGTTGTTGAAGCCCGCGCCGCCGGTGGCGCGCTGCAGGCGGTCGATGCAGGCGAAGCCGCGGTTGTCGACGACCACGACCGTGATCTTCAGCCCCAGCATGGCGGCGCTGGCGAGCTCGGAGTTCATCATCAGGTAGGAGCCGTCGCCCACCAGCACGAACACCTCGCGGCCCGGCAGCGCCAGCTTGACGCCGAGCCCGCCGGCGATCTCGTAGCCCATGCAGGAATAGCCGTATTCCATGTGGTAGCCGAGCGGCGCGCCGGCGCGCCAGAGCTTGTGCATCTCGCCGGGCAGGCCGCCGGCGGCGGCCACCACGACGTCGTCCTTGCGCGCCTTGCGCATCAGCGCGCCGAGCACCTGCGCGTCCGACGGCGCGGCGGAATCGGTGGGCGCGAGATGGCGCGCGGCTTCCGCGAGCCACGCCCTCTTGCCCTCCGCCGCCGCCTCGGCCCGGGCCGCCGGCGCGCGCCACGCGCCGAGCGCGGCGTCGAGCGCGGCGAGGCCTTCGCGAGCGTCGGCCACCAGCGGAAGCCCACGCGCCTTGCCGGCGTCGAACGGCTGCACGTTGAGGCCGATGACGCGGCGCGCCGGATCGGAGAACAGCGCGTTCGAGCCGGTCATGAAATCGGCGAGCCGCGTGCCCACGGCCAGCACGACGTCCGCATCCGCGGCGAGCGCGTTGGCGGCGGACGTGCCGGTGACGCCGATCGCGCCCATCGACAGCGGAAGGTCCTCGTCGATCGCCGACTTGCCGGCCTGCGTCTCGCATATCGGCACGCCGCGCGCGGCGCAGAAGGCGGCGAGCTCGCGCTCGGCTTCCGAATACAGGACGCCGCCGCCGACCACGCACAGGGGCCTCTTGGCCGACGCGAGCGCCTTGGCCGCGTCCTCGACCTCGCGGAGGTCGGGCCGCGCGCGGCGGATCCGATGCAAGCGCGGCTCGAAGAACGAGACGGGATAGTCGTAGGCCTCGGCCTGCACGTCCTGGCAGAAGGCGAGCGTGACCGGGCCGCACTCGGCCGGGTCGGTGAGGACTTCCAGCGCGCGGCGGAAGGCGGGCATCACCTGCTCGGGCCGCGTCAGCCGGTCGAAATAGCGCGACACCGGGCGGAAGCAGTCGTTGGCGCTGACCGTGCCGTCGCCGAAATCCTCGACCTGTTGCAGGACCGGGTCGGGCACGCGGTTGGCGAACACGTCGCCGGGCAGGAACAGCACGGGCAGGCGATTGACGTGGGCGACGGCTGCCGCCGTCACCATGTTGGTCGCGCCCGGCCCGATGGACGTGGTGCAGGCCATGACGCGGCGGCGCCGCGAGGCCTTGGCGAAGGCGACCGCGGCCAGTCCCATCGCCTGCTCGTTGTGGGCGCGATATGTGGGCAGCGCGTCGCCCGCGGCCTGCAGCGCCTCGCCCAGGCCCGCGACGTTGCCGTGGCCGAAGATCGCGAACATGCCCGCGAACAGCGGGACCTCCGCGCCGTCGATCTCGACCCTCTGCGCGGCCATGGCGCGCACGAGCGCCTGTGCCGCGGTCAACCGGATGGTGGGCATCGTCACTCTCCCAATGGGCGTCGTCGTCGACGCGGCGGGCGCGTCGCGGGCGCGTTCGTTCAGGCGCCGGCCTTCAGACGCCGGCGCGCGCGTCCGCGTTCGCACTCGTCCAAGCGTCGCACAGCCGCGCGAAGTTCGCGGCCATCGTCGCGACCGCCTTCGCGTCGTCGATGCGGCCGGCGAACCAGTCCTGCGCCGGGCCGACGAAGATCGTGCGCCCGACCGCGAAGCCCTTGACGACCGGCACGCCGGCGGCGGCGCGGAAGTCGCCGAGCAGTTCGGCCTCCGGCGCGTCGAGGCCGAGCATCAGCGCGCCGCGGCAGAGCGGGTCGCGCGCGGCGACCACCTCGCCCACCGCCCGCCAGCTCGCGCGCGATTGCGGTTCGAGCTTCCACCAGTCGGGCCTGATGCCGAGATCGTAGAGCCGCGACAGCACGTCGGCGACGGTGCGGTCCCCCAGCGGGCCGTTCTTGCCGGCGATGATCTCGACCAGCAGCTCGCGGCCCACCGTGCGCGCCGCGTCGTGCAGGCGCAGCAGCTCGCGCTCCTGGCGCGCCTTCATCTCCGCGGAATCGTCGGGATGGTAGAAGCACAGGCACTTCACGACGTGCGCGGTGGGCCATTCGACCAGCTTGGCGCCGAGCGATCCGCCGTCCTCGAAGTCGAGCGGGCGCGAGCCCGGCTCCTCCACCGGCCGGCCGATCCAGAAGCCGTGGCCGAGCGCGGCGAACAGCGCCTCGCGGCCCCACTTGCCGTCGAGCAGCATGCCGTAGCCCGGCCGGCCGGCCGCGACCTCGGCGGCGGCCGCCACCGCGAGCTTCTTGAAGGCGGAGATGCGCGCGCGGTCCGCGCCGGCGTCGTCGGCGATCTTCTCGAGATGCGCGCGGTGGTCGATGGCCAGCGCCATCACCGTGGGATGTCCCGGGTCCCGCGTCGTCGCCCAGTGCAGGTGGTTGAGGTCGGCGTCGCGGCGCAGCGCGCGGTGCGGCGACCCGTTCGCGACGAACGACGACATCTCGGCGAACGTCGGATATTCGGCCGAGCACAGCAGGCGCGAGACGGCGAAGGCGCCCCCCGCGTTCGCCCATGCGCAGCAGGTCTCGAGCGGTTCGTCGCGCAGCCAGCCGCGCAGGAAGCCCGACATGAAGGCGTCGCCGGCGCCCAGCACGTTGTAGACCTCGACCGGGAAGCCCGGCCCGCGCACGCCCTCCTCGATCGAGGCGGGGATCGCGCCGGGGAACGCGACGCAGCCCATCGGGCCGCGCTTGCACACGATCAGCGCCTTGGTGAGCCTGCGCACCTCGCGGATCGCGTCGAGCGGCGCCTCGCGGCCGCCCGCGATCATCAGCTCTTCCTCGGTGCCCACCACGAGGTCGCAAAGGGGCAGGATGCGCTGCAGGTTCGCCGTCACGTCGGCCGAGGAGATGTAGCGTTCCTCGCCCGCGCCGTGGCCCGCCAGACCCCAGAGGTTGGGGCGGTAGTCGACGTCGAAGGCGACGCGGCGGCCGAGCCTCTTGGCGATCTCGATCGCCTTCGATTGCGCGGCGGCGTTGCGGGGCCTGGCGAAATGCGTGCCGCTGACGAGGATCGCCGCCGCGCGGGCGACGTAGGCCTCGTCGACGTCGCCCTCGTCGAGCGCGGAATCCGCGCAATTGTCGCGGTAGAAGATCAGCGGGAACGTCTTGTCGTCGCGGATGCCCAGCAGCACCAGCGAGGTCAGGCGCGTCGGGTCGGTCTTCACGCCGGCCACGTCGACGCCCTCGCGCGCGAGCCGCTCGCGCACGAAGCGGCCCATGTGCTCGTCGCCCACGCGCGTGATGAGGCCGGTCTTCAGGCCGAGCCGCGCGCCGCCGATGGCGATGTTGGTCGGGCACCCGCCGACCGCCTTGGAAAAGCTCGCCATGTCCTCGAGCCGGCCGCCGACTTGCTGGCCGTAGAGGTCGACGCTCGAGCGCCCGATGCAGATGACGTCGAGGTCGACGAGCGCGCTCGCGGACATGGCTGGCTCCGATGCCGGGTTCAGGCGGCGGGTTCGAGCGGCGGGTCGCCGCCGCCCATGACGTTCTGGTCGAAGTCTATGTTGGCGCCGGTCATCAGGCCCGATTCGTCGGACGCGAGATAGGCGCAGGCGCGCGCGACCTCCTTGGGGTCGATCAGCCGGCCGAACGGCTTCGACTTCACGGCCTCCTCCAGCCAGCCGTCCTTGGCGCCGTGGTAGGTCTTCATGATGCGGTCCTCGCCGGGCGTCGACATCCAGCCGATGTTGAGGCCGTTGCAGCGGATGCGGTGGCGCACCAGCGAATGGGCGACGTTCTTGGTCAGGCCGGCGAGCGCCGCCTTCGAGGCGCAATAGGCCGCGATGAAGGGCTGGCCGCCGTGCGCCGACATCGACTGCACGTTGACGATGGCGCCGTGGATCTTCTGCGCGGCCATGATGCGCGCCGATTCCTGGATCAGGAAGAACGGCGCGCGCACGTTGGCGTCGAAGATCTCGTTGTAGCGTTCCTCGGTGGTGTCGAGGATGTTGCCGCGGTCGGTCAGGCCCGCCGCGTTCACCAGCACGTCGACGCGGCCGAACGCCTCGGCCGCCGCGGCGATCACGGCGCGGCAGTCGGCGACCTTGGTCAGGTCGGCGCGCACGAAGCGCGTCTTGCAGCCGGCCGCCGAGATCGAGGCCGCGACCTTGTCGCCGCGCTCGACGTTGCGGCCGCAGATCACCAGCCCCGTCGCGCCGCGTTCGGCGAACAGGCGCGCGATCGCCTCGCCCAACCCCTGCGTGCCGCCGGTTACGACCGCGATCTTGCCGGCGAGCGACGCCGGACCCGAATAGGCGATTGCCATCTTGACCCCTCGACGAAGACCTTCGCACCCTGTCGCCGCGTCCGCGCGGTCGCCTTGGAAGCGTGAATTCGATCCCGCAGCGAAATGAAACAAAAATTCCGTTTCCAAGTCAAGATAGAACGTATATTCTTTTTACGCGGGCCCGATTTCGGGGCCACGGAGGAACCAATGCGCTTCGGGTTGATCGGGGCCGGCCGGATCGGCCGCATCCACGGAAAGAACGCCGCCAATCGCGCGGACGGCGAATTGCGGCTGGTCGCCGACGCCGACGCCAAGGCCGCCAAGGCGCTGGCCGACGAGACGGGCGCCAAGGTCGCCGACATCGACGGCGTGATCGGCGACAAGTCGATCGACGCGGTGCTGATCTGCGCGCCCACCGACATGCACGCCGACCTGATCGAGCGCGCCGCCAAGGCCGGCAAGGCCGTGTTCTGCGAGAAGCCGGTCGACCTCGATTCCGACCGCATCCGCAAGTGCCTCAAGGCGGTCGAGGCCGCCGGCGCGACGCTGATGATCGGCTTCAATCGCCGCTTCGACCCCAACTTCGCCGAGCTGAAGGCGCGCCTCGACAAGGGCGTGGCGGGCGAGGTCGAGATCGTGTCCGTGATCTCGCGCGATCCCTCGCCGCCGCCGGTGTCGTACATCGCGCGCTCCGGCGGCCTGTTCCGCGACATGATGATCCACGACTTCGACATGGCGCGCTTCCTGCTCGGCGAGGAGCCGATCGCGGTCACCGCGGTCGGCGGTTCGCTGGTCGACAAGGCGATCGGCGCGGCGGGCGACGTCGACACGGCGGCCGCGCTGCTCGAGACGAAGTCGGGCCGCATCGCGCAGATCACCAACTCGCGACGCGCCACCTACGGCTACGACCAGCGCGTCGAGGTCCACGGTTCGAAGGGGATGCTGCGGGCGGGCAACGTGCTCGAGACGACGGTGGAGTTCGCCGGCGCCAAGGGCTTCTCCTCCGATCCCGCGCTGAACTTCTTCCTCGAGCGCTACGGCCGCGCCTACGAGGCCGAGCTCGACGCGTTCGTGAAGGCGGTGAAGTCGGGCAAGAAGCCCTCGCCCGACGGCAACGACGGCCTGCGCGCGCAAGTGCTCGCCGACGCGGCGACGCGCTCGCGGGAGACCGGCAAGCGGATCGAGATCAAGGCCTGATCGACGCCCCCCTCCGTCTCGCTCCGCTCGCCACGTCCCCCGCTTGCGGGGGAGGTGGACCCATGCGTTTGCGCGAGAATGAAACCGATTCCGCTGGAAGTGCGACGTCGATGCCGGCTCTCCTCCCCCGCTCGCGGGGGAGGAGAGCGCCTCCTCCGGCGAGGGTCAAGGCGCCGCTTTGCGCCGCGCCCCGTCGCCATGCCACAAGCCCGCGCGAGGACCGGCATGGACGAGCGGGCGGACACGACCGAGGACGCGAAGACCAAGCCCGGGCGGCTGCATCCGCGCTGGCACGTCGCGGGGATCGCGCTGAGCCTCGTCATCGTCGGCGCCTCGCTGTGGATCCTCGGCCGCACGCTCGCCACCGCCAATTACGCGGCCGTGCGCGAGGCCGTCGCCGCAACCGCGGATTCGCGGCTCGTCTTCGCGCTGCTGGCGACGGCGGCCAGCTATCTCGCGCTCACCGGCTACGACGCGCTGGCGTTGCGCCATCTCAAGATCAAGGTCGGCTATCCGCGCACCGCGCTCGCGTCCTTCGCCAGCTACGCCGTCGCCTTCACGCTCGGCTTCCCGATGGTGACGGCCGCCGCGGTGCGCTTCTGGGTCTATGGCCCCGCCGGCGTCGGCCCCGCCGCGGTGGCGCGCCTCACGCTGGTGGCGGGCCTCACGTTCTGGCTCGGCATGGGCGCGGTGACGGGGCTCGGCCTGCTGCTGGAATCCGCGCAGGCCGCGGCGATCGACCATCTCCCCGTCGCCACCAACCTCGGCGCCGGCGCTGCGATCCTGCTGCTCACGGTGGCCTATGTCGCCTATGTCGCGGGCGGACGGCGGCGCGTCACGCTCGGCCGCTTCCGCGTCAAGCTGCCGGGCGTGCGCGTGACGCTGGGCCAGATGGCGCTGGGCGTGCTCGACCTCGGCGGGGCCGCCGGCGCGCTCTATGCGCTGCTCCCGCCGGGCCACGGGCTGGGCTATCCGACCTTCGTGGCGATCTACGCCTTCGCCTCGATCGTGGGCATCGCGTCCAACGCGCCCGGCGGCATCGGCGTGTTCGAGGCGACGATGCTGCGCATCGTGCCCGCCGCGCCGGAGCGGATGCTGGCCTCGCTGCTGCTGTTCCGCCTCTGCTATTACGCCCTGCCCTTCGTGCTCGCGCTCGCCTCGCTGGGCGCGCTGGAGGCGCGGCGGCGCTGGGCCGGCCTGCGCGCGGCGGTCGAGGTCGAGGACGACGACGGGGGGTGACGGGGCGAACGGGCTAGATGAAGCCGGTTTTATTACCGTTGCCCGCTATTAAAGAAAATGGCCGTTTGCTTTAATAACGCGACTCGTCCAATTTCGACGAATGGCGAAGGCGTCGGGTGAAATCGGCCGGACGGGCCGCTATGTCGAGACCGTCGCGGGCGGCGAGAAGGCGCGCGCTTTCGTTCCGCCGCCGTTGCCGCCGACGCCGCCGATCGACCTGCGCGCGATGTTGAACCGGATCGGGCGCGCCGAACGCGCGCTCGGCCGCCTCGACGGCATATCCGCGTTCCTGCCCAACCAAGAACTGTTGATCTACATGTACGTGCGAAAAGAGGCCGTGCTGTCGTCCCAGATCGAGGACACGCAGTCGACCATGAACGACCTGCTTCGTTGGGAGGCGTCCGCGCGCAAGGGCCGCCCCGTCGACGTGCGCGAGGTCTCGAACTACGTCGACGCGACGACGTACGGATTCGCGCGGTTGAAAGACTTTCCGCTGTCGCTCCGCGCGATCCGGGAATTGCACGGACGCGTTTTGCGGACCGGTCGCGGCGCGGCGATGGGTCCGGGCGAATTCCGGCGCTCGCAGAATTGGGTCGGGGGAACGAGGATCGGCAACGCCGTCTACGTGCCGCCGCCCGTTCCCGAGATGAAGGAATGCCTCGACGCGCTCGAAAAATACATCCACGGCGAAGGAGGGGACCTGCCGCCGGTCGTCAAGGCGGGACTGATCCACGTCCAGTTCGAATCGATCCATCCCTTCCTCGACGGCAACGGACGCGTCGGCAGGTTGCTGGTGACGCTCTACCTTTGCGCGATGGCCGGCCTGAACGAGCCGATCCTTTATCTCAGCCTGTATCTGAAATCGCGTCGGCGCGAATACTATCGGCTGTTGCAAGAAGTTCGCGAGCGCGGCGCTTGGGAAGCGTGGATCGAGTTCTTCCTCGACGGCGTCGCGGAAACGGCCGGCCAAGTGTTCGATTCGACCAAGCGCATCGTCGAAATATTGAAGGAAGATCGCGAGCGGATTTCCGCCGGCGGCGAGCGCACGGGTTCCGCGCTTCACGTCCATGAATTGATGCAGAAGAACCCTTATTTGACGTCGCGGAAGGCCGTCGAGCGGACGGGCTTGACCGCGCCGACCGTCAACGCTGCGCTGAAGGAACTCGCCAGGCTGGGCATCGTCGAGGAGGTGACCGGCCGCAAACGCGACCGTGTGTATGCATATTCGCGCTACCTCGAAGTGCTCGCCGAGGGCACCGAGCCTCTGCCGCGCGGCGGAGGCTGAAGCGCCCCGCCCGCGATCATGGAACCGTCACGGCCGGACGCGATAGGATGACGCAACCAAATCCGATTCGCGGGAAGCCGACATGCCCGCCGACGCCGACCTCGCCGCCATCGCCGATTCCGCGGCTTTCGCGGAAGCCCTGCCCGACGCCATCGCGCTGGTCGGCCGCGACCTGCGCACGCTGGTCGCCAACGCCGCGGCGCGCGCGCTGTTTCCCGCGCTGCGCGTCGGCGCGCCGCTGGCGTTGGGCCTGCGGGCGCCCGACGCGCTCGACGCCTGCGCGCGCGCGCTGGCGACCGGCC
>JAGWKJ010000276.1 GCA_028865375.1 Hyphomicrobiales bacterium
GGCGGCGGCGTAGGCGGCGGCCGTCGCGGGCGCCTCGGCCACGTAGTCGCCGGGCGGCGGCTGGTTCAGGCAGCGCACGCCTTCGGTCGCGAGCGCGCGCGCGACGATCGGGTCTTCGCACAGCAATTGCGTCGCCGCCGTGCGATGGCCCATCGCGTATAGCGTCCGCGCATAGAGCCGCAGGTTGCAGGCGCGGTCGACGTAAGTCGTGCCCAGCGAAATGCCGAACGTCGCGCCCGAAGCGCCGGCGCTCGCGCTGCCCATGCAGGTTTCCACCGCCGCGGCCGCGAGGCCGGGCGCGGCGACCGACGTGCCGCCTTTGTAGCTGAAGCGCTGCACCATCGCGTTGCCGCTCAGGTTGCCGCTGAGCGTGCCGACGTTGCCGTTGCCGTTGCCGTTGGCGATGCCGGTATTGCCGCCGCCGTTGCCGTTGCCGCTGTTCGTCGTTTGCGCGACAGCGGCGCCCGTGAGAGCGGCCAGACCGAGGAGCGATATCACCCAATGGCGCATGTCGGCGTCTCCATTTCGGTCCGGACGCAGCGGAGCGGTCAGGACCGTCGGAGCGCCCAAGATAACCCGCCCGGGGCGCCGTCGACCGGATTAGTCCAAACGAGGTAAATCGCCGATCAAGGTCCGAGACATTGATGTGCGCTGGCGCACGTCCGCGAAGCATCCGACGTGCGAACCTGTGCTATCGAGGTAAGCGTTTCGTAATCCAGACGCCTCGAATTCTTTGAATCGCGATCCGTGGGGAATTCGTGATTTTGGTTTCGGCGAAGCGGATCGCGAGTGGCAATTCCTTGCAGCGATGGAATTTGGTGGGGTCGAAACGGCATTGGGTCAAAAGCCGCCGATCGTCGGACGCCAGTCATGCGTAGCGTGGAGGTTCGTCATGATCGTCTCTCGCGGTCGAATGCCCGGCTCGTCCGTCAAGGATGGCCGCGACGCCGAGCGCAACGGCGCGTCGCATCAAGCGACCCAGCATTTTCATGAACCCCATGTCGCCCTTCCGCGACACCTCCGGCCGGAATTCGAGGCCCGGCGCCACGCCGCCGCCGGCTTCGAGCGGCGGTTGTTGATCGTGGATCCGCGGCGCCTGAACCGGGAGTGCCTGGCCGAGGCGCTGTCGGCGCGCCTGCCTGGGTTCGAGGTGGAATGCGTCGCCGACTGGGCCGACGCGGACCGCGCCGCGCTCGACGTCGCGGTGGTGCGCCTGTGCGAGAGAAGCGACGCGACCAACGACGTCGCCGCCGCGGTCGCGGCGCTGCTGGTGCGCGCGGGCGACGCGCCGACGCTGATCCTGTGCGAACGGGCGGACGAGGCGACGGACGCGGAGGCCCTGCGCGCGGGAGCGGCCGGGCTGTTCCCGCTCCATTGCGGGTCCGAGATGCTGGCCGCGGCGGTCCAACTGGTCGCCGCCGGCGGAACCTTTTACGCGCCGCAACGGCGCGACAACGGCGTCGTCCACGCAAGGCGATAGACCGGACGGGGGTCGCGGCGTCGATCGCGCCGCAATCGCGGGAGCGTCACGGGTCACGCGTCCTTCGCGCGGCCGACACGTATCGGGGGCAGAAGATGTCCGACCATGACAATCGCGGCGCTCATGCGCATCATTTCGTCTCGATCGTCGAGCGGCATGGATTGTATCAGGAGGCGTTCGCCGAGGCGCTCGCCGACGAATTGCCCGACATCGAGTTCTCGGTGGTGGACGATTGCGGCGACGCGCGGGCGTGCTGCCTCGTCCTGTTGTCGGTGGAAGGCGGTCCCGGGCGCGAACCGACGGCATTGAGGCGCAGGCTGGAGACTCTGGGGGCGCGCACCGACGGCGCGCCGGTGGTGCTGGTGTTCGACCACGACGTGCCCGAGACCGCGACGCTGGAACCGTTCCGCGTCGTGGGCGCCATCGGGCCGGACGACGGGCTCGAGATCGCGGCGGCCGCGATCCGGCTCGCGCTCGCCGGCGGCTCCTATTGGCCGCGCCGCGGGGTCGCTCTGCCCGGCGCGATCCGCGTGGAAGCGCATTCGGCGCCGGCGTTCCTGCCTACGGGCGTTCCGGCGGCTTCGCTGACGTGCCGCGAACTGGAAGTGCTGCGCGAATTGCGCGTCGGCCGGCAGAACAAGAACATCGCGCACGAACTCGGCATTTCCGAGAGCACGGTGAAGGTCCACGTGCGTTCGATCCTGCGCAAGCTCCGCGCGACCAACCGGACCCAGGCCGCGATGACCCTCGGCGGTTGACGCCATGTCGATGGATCGTCCGCGCGGCTTAGTCCTGCGGAGCTCGCCGGGTTAAGTCGCGATACGCCCTAAAGCCGAGTGTCGCGAGGGCGGAATCGCCCGCATCATCGAGGCGTCGCTGCGGAAGGCCAGGAGCTGCCGGAGCGAACGGAAGCCGGCCGCGACCGGGAGGGCGCGGCCGCAACTTTCGAACTCGTCGATCAGGGTGACGCCATGAAGTCGATCATCATTCCGGCCGCCGCCGCGGCCATCCTCGCCGCGTTCGCGTTCCAATCGCCGTCGCAAGCCGCGTGCAACGCGTGCGGCAACGGCAACGGCAATGGCAATTTCGGCGTCGGCAACGGCAACGCCAACGGCAACGGCAACACCGGCGCGTACAACGGCAACGTGAACGGCAACGCCAACTTCGGGTTCGGCAACGGCAACGGCAACGGCAACGGCAACTGGGGCGTCGGCAACGGCAACCTCAACGGCAACGCCAACTGGGGCATCGCCTCCGGCAACGGCAACGGCAACTCGAACGTCGGGTTGCTGAACGGCAACTTCAACGGCAATGGCAACGTCGGCATTGCGACCGGCAACAACAACGGCAACGGCAACTGGGGCGCGTTCAGCGGCAACGGCAACGGCAACTTCAACTTCTGATCCGTCCGGGCGTCGCCGTTCCAATGCCCCCGGGACGGCGGCGCCTTCCCTGTGCGCCGGGGCGCGCCAACCAGATCCCGGAAGGACTGCGACAATGTCGGCCACCGCCTCCATCCTCGCGCTAGCGGCGACGCTGGTGCAGACCGCGCCGAGCGCGGCGCCAACGCGCGCGCCGGCCCCGGTCGTCCTCGCCCTGTGCATCGGATCGTCCTGCGCTAACCCGAACTGGGGCCACCCGGCGCCCGGCCAGAACTGGGGCTACGGCAATTCCGGCTCCGGCAACGTCGGCGCGTTCAACGGCGGCCACGGCAACGTCGGCGGATTCAACGGCCTCGGCAATGCAAGCCCGACCAGCGGCAACGGCAACGTCGGCTCGTTCAACGGA
>JAGWKJ010000277.1 GCA_028865375.1 Hyphomicrobiales bacterium
ACCGAGCGAGCAGCCGATGGTGAACGACAGGCACGTCGTCACAGTCGCGATGCCGATGGTCGTCCGCGCGCCGTAGATCAACCTCGTCAGCATGTCGCGGCCGATCTGGTCGCCGCCGAGCCACATCGAGGCCGACGCGGGCGCCCAAGCCGATCCGACCGGCGTCGCCTGCCCGTAGGGCGCGAACAGCGGACCGAACACGGCGACGAAAAGGTAGACGCCGACGATCGTCAGGCCGATGACGGCGCTGGGCGGCGGCTTGTGGCCGAACGGGCTCATGCCGGGACGGTCCGGCGGCGCAGGCGGGGATTGGCCATGATGGCGACGATGTCGGCGATCGTGTTCAGCGTGACGAACACCGCCGCGAACACGAGGCCGCAGGCCTGTACCACCGGCACGTCGCGCTTGGCGACGGCGTCGACCATGTATTGCCCGACGCCGGGATAGACGAACACGTTCTCCACCACCACCACGCCGACGACGAGATAGGCGAGGTTGAGCGCCACCACCGAGACGATCGGCCCCGCCGCGTTGGGCAAGGCGTGCCGCACCACGACCCGCGACCGCGCGAGGCCCTTCAGGAACGCCATCTCCACGTAGGGCGTCGACATGATCGAGAGCACGGAATTGCGGGTCATCCGCAGCATGTGCGCCGTGACGACCATCGTCAGCGTCACCGCCGGCAGGGTCGCCACGTAGAGCCGTTCGCCGAAGCCCATGCCGGGATAGACGGTCGCCAGCGAGGGGAACCAAGGGTTCTTGATCGCGAAAGCGATGATGAGCAGGTAGCCGACGAAGAATTCCGGCACCGAGATCGCGAACACCGTCGCGACGTTGGCGATCCGGTCGACCGGGCGGCCCTCGCGGATCGCGGACAGGATGCCCAGACCGACCGCGATCGGCACCGCGATCACCGCCGAATAGACCGCAAGGAAGATCGTGTTCTCGAAGCGGGGCGCGAGATCGGCCAGGATGTCACGGCCGTTGGTGAGCGAATGGCCCAAGTTTCCGTGCAACACGCCCCAGAGCCACGCGAGGTAACGGAGGTAGGCGGGCTTGTCGAGGCCGAGCTCGGCGCGGAACGCCTTCAGCGCCTCGGGCGTCGCTTGCTGCCCGAGGACGGCGGAAGCGACGTCCCCGGGCAGGATTTGCGTGCAGAAGAAGATGAGCGCCGAGACGGCGAGGAGCGTGAGCAGCCCCAGCACCGCCCTGGTCGCGACGAGCCGCGTCATGTCGTTCCCCCGGCCGCCGCGACCCGGGCCCGCCTTTCCGCCGCGGCGGTCAGGCGAACCAGCCCTTCTCCGCGATGCGCTGGTCGCACATGTCGTAGTGCGGGTGCGGCGCGGTTCCCATGACGGTCTTGCCATAGCCGTCGAGATAGTCGCCGACGGCGAAGCACACCATGCCGCCGTCGTCGACGATCATCTTCTGGGCGTCGGCGAGCATCTGCGAGCGCTTCTTCGCGTCGAGTTCGGCGCGCGAGGCGATCACGATCTTGTCGAACGCCGGACGCTTCCAGTGCGTGTCGTTCCAGTTCGCGCTCGACAGGAAGGTCTGCGACAGCTGCATCTCCGCGGTGGGGCGGCCGCCCCAGTACACGGCGCAGAACGGCTGCTTCAGCCAGACGTTGCTCCAATAGCCGTCGCCCGAGACGCGCGTGACCGTCAGGTCGATGCCCGCCTTCTTGATCGCCTGTTGGTAGAGCTGAGCGGAATCGGTCGCGCCGGAGAACGCGCCTTCCGAGACCTTGAGCTCCATCTTGGCGTTCGCGATCCCGGCCTTCTTGAAGTGGAACGCGGCCTTGTCGGGGTCGTAGGGGCGCTGCGGGATGTCCTTGGCGAAGTCCTTCATCGCCGGGGCCACGGTCGTGTCGTTGCCGATCGTCGCGAAGCCGCCGAACACGGTGTCGACGATCTTCTGGCGGTCGATGCCGTATTTCAGCGCGAGCCGGACGTCGTTGCTCGTGTAGGGATCGGTGTCGCACAGCGCGACGAAGGCGAAGCGGTTGCCCGTGCCCTTGGTGCGCACGACGCTGACCGTCGGCGCGCCCATCACCAGCTTGACGGTCTTGGGGTCGAGGCGGTTGGCGGCGTCGATCTGCTTGGAGATCAGCGCTTGCGTGCGCACGGCCGGGTCGGGGATGTAGCGCAGCTCGACCGAATCGAAGTGGCCGCGGCCCTGCTTCCAATAGCCGCCGCGCGCCTTCGTCACGACGCGCACGCCGGGCTCGAAGGTCTCCAGCGCGAACGCGCCGGTGCCGATCAGCGTCTTCTTGAAGTCGACGAAGCCGTTGGGCACGACGATGATGTGATAGTCCGCGAACACGTTGGGGAACCCGACGTCGGGATCCTTGAGGACGACCTCGACCTGGTTCGCCGTGATCTTCTTCACGTCGGTGACGCCGGCCAGCAGGTCCTTGGCGCCGGACTTCGTGTCGCCGCGGTGCAGGTTGATCGAATATACGACGTCGTCGGCGTCGAGCGTCTTGCCGTTGCCGAACGTCACGCCCTTGCGGAGATTGAAGATCCAGGACTTGGCGCCGTCCTTCGGCTCGAACGTCTCGGCGAGTTCGCCGACGGGATCGCCCTTCTCGTCGATCTCCACGAGGCCGTTGCAGATCTGCCAGCCGTAGGAAATCGGGATCGAATCCGCGTAGGTCCGCGGGTCGAGGCTGTCGGACGCGCTGCCGCCTTCCATGCCGAGCCGCAGCGTCCCGCCCTTCTTGGGCGTCGCCGCCGCGAACGCGGCGCCCGGATCGAGGCCGTAGCCGATGCCCAGCGCGGCGGCCGCGCCCATCAATTGCCGGCGGTCCAGCATCAGGTTCCCGGACCCGCACATACGATCGCGCTTCGACGCCATGTCACCCTCCCATTGCGGCGGGACGCTTTTGCGCCTTCACGCCGACGAGTGACGGATTGACGCACAATCGACGACGCTTGGCAACGGCCCCGTCGCCGGGATTTCGCCCACGCGCCGAAGTCGAATCCGATGGCGCCAATGAAGAAATGGATGACGGCTTCAGCGCAGGACCGTCGCCACGACCCACCAAAGCGGATGCGCGGCGGCGATCCCGGCTGCCGCGACCTCGGCGGCGGCGGCGTCGCCGAACGTCGCAAAGCAAGTCGCGCCGCTTCCGCTCATGCGCGCGTACGCCGCCCCGGTCGTCGCGCCGAGCGCGTCGATCGCGTCGTCGATCGCCGGCGCGACGCGCGTCGCCGGCGCTTGGAGATCGTTGCCGTGCGCCGCCATCGTCTCGAGCGC
>JAGWKJ010000278.1 GCA_028865375.1 Hyphomicrobiales bacterium
GCCCGCCGAGGGCAGGCACATCATCGCGGTCGCGGCGGCGAACGGGACCGGCCAAGGCGCGCGGACGGACGCCGGCCCCGGATCGTCGCGATGCCGGAAGAGCCACACGCCGGCGAGGAAGCCGGCGGCGGCGCGCGCGAGCCCTGCCGCGCCGGTCAGGTTCCAAAAGAACCCGAAATCCATCTTGCCGACCGCGAAGCAGCAAGCGACCGCGACCGCGAAGGAAACCGCGACGGCGGTACGAAGCGTCCGCTCCCCCAGCCTGCCGTGCCATTGCGCGTAGGCGACGTTGACCAGCAGCTCGAAGCAGAGCGACCAATAGGGCCCGTTCAAGTAGAACAACGAGAACGGGTCGTAGAGCTTCGGCGCGAGCGTCGGGTCGACGTGCATCGGGAACGGCACGAACACCGCCGACGCCGCGGCCGTCAGGAACAGCCGGAACGTCCCGTAGGCGGCGCCGGACGCCGCGAAGCCCGTCGTCGACAGGCGCCAGCCCGTCGCCACGACGAGCGACAGCGCGAACATCGGATAGAGGCGCGCCAAGCGGGCGGCCACGAAGGCGCCGGGGTCCATCTCCCCGCTCGCCAGCCGGGCGTCATAGGCGTTGGCGATGACGAAGCCGCTCAGCACGAAGAACAGGTCGACCGCCAAGTAGGTGCGGAAGAGGCCGAAGCCCCAGAACGGCCTCGTGTGCCGTGTCATCACGAGGAACGCCGCCAGACCCCGCAGGCCGTCGAGCGCGTCGAACCTCGCGGCGCCGGCGGACGGGGCTCGCGCCCGCGCGCCCGACCCCGCTCCGGCGCGCACCGCCGCTCGACCGATCGCCATGCTCACGCCGCGCACCCCGGAACAGGACGCCGACGGATAGCGGAAGTCCGTCAACGAACCGTTGCGCGCCGCCCCGCCATTGGCGGCGCGCGCGCCTTGGGCTAAACGGGGCCGTCGCGGGTGTAGCTCAATGGTAGAGCAGCAGCCTTCCAAGCTGAATACGAGGGTTCGATTCCCTTCACCCGCTCCATTTTCCCTTGCTGCCGCGGTTACGGCGTCGAAGCGCCGGGACGGCGGCGTCCGCCGACCGCCGGGGCGTTGACGTGAACGCGAAGACATCCCGGCCGGCGGGCGACGACGCCGCGGCGGCGCGCCGCGAGCACGCGGCGCTGGCCTCCGAGATCGCCCGCCACGACCGGCTCTACCATGGCTTGGACGCGCCCGAGATTTCGGACGCCGATTACGACGCGCTGCGCCGCCGGCTCGGCGAATTGGAGGCCGCCCATCCGGCGCTCGCCGACACGGCCGAGGTCTCGCGCAAGGTCGGCGCGGCGCCTTCGGAGAAATTCGCCAAGGCCCGCCATTCCGTGCCGATGCTGTCGCTCGGCAACGTGTTCGACGACGAAGAGGCGGAGGAATTCGTCGCCCGCGTGCGGCGCTTCCTCGCGCTGGCCGAGGACGCTCCCCTCGCCATCGTAGTGGAACCGAAGATCGATGGGCTCTCCCTCAACCTGCGCTACGAGGACGGCGCGCTGGTGCAGGCGACGACGCGGGGCGACGGCGAGACCGGCGAGGTCGTCACTGCCAACGCGCTCACGATCGGCGACATCCCGCGCAGGCTCGCCGGATCGCCGCCCGCGGTGCTGGAGGCGCGCGGCGAGGTCTACATGGCGCGCGCGGATTTCGCGGCGCTGAACGCGGCGCGCGAGGCCGCGGGCGAGCCGACCTTCGCAAACCCGCGCAATTCGGCCGCCGGCTCGCTGCGCCAGCTCGATCCCGCGATCACCGCGTCGCGGCCGCTGCGCTTCTTCGCCTACGCGATCGGCGAGGTTTCCGCGCCGCCCGCGGCGTCGCAATGGGGCTTGCTGGAAGCCTTCAAGGATTGGGGCCTGCCCGTGAACCCGCTCGCGCGCCGCGTCGACACGGCCGGCGAGATGCTGGCGCGGTTCCGCGACATCGGCGGGCGCCGCGCGGACCTGCCCTATGACATCGACGGCGTGGTCTACAAGGTCGACGATTTCGCGCTGCAACGCCGGCTCGGCTTCGTCTCTCGCGCGCCGCGCTGGGCGGTGGCGCACAAATTCGCCGCCGAGGTCGCCGCGACGCGGCTGGAGGCCATCGAGATCCAGGTCGGCCGCACCGGCGCGCTGACGCCGGTGGCCCGCCTCGCGCCCGTCACGGTGGGCGGCGTGGTCGTCTCCAACGCCACGCTGCACAACGAGGACGAGATCGCGCGCAAGGACGTGCGCGTCGGCGACTGGGTGGAAGTGCGGCGCGCCGGCGACGTCATCCCCCAGGTGATCGGCCCCGTGCCTGCGCGCCGGCCCGAGGGCACGGTCCCCTATGTCTTCCCCGAGACCTGCCCCGCTTGCGGCTCGGCCGCGGTGCGCGAGGTCGACGCCAAGACCGGCGAGCGCGACGTCGTGCGCCGCTGCACCGGCGGGCTGGTCTGCCCCGCCCAGGCGGTGGAGCGGCTGCGCCATTTCGCGGCGCGCGACGCGATGGACATCGAGGGCCTTGGCGACGAACGGATCGAACTGTTCCACGCCGAGGGGCTCGTGAAATCGCCCGCCGACATATATTCGCTCGCCGCGCGCGACGCCGCCTCCGCCTCGCCGCTGCACGAACGCGAGGGTTTCGGCGAGGCCTCGACGGCCAAGCTGTTCGCGGCCATCGAGCGGTCGCGCAAGGCGCCGTTGGCGCGCTTCGTCTACGCCCTGGGCATCCGGCGCGTCGGCGAGACCAACGCCAAGCGGCTGGCGCGGCATTTCGGCGCGTTCGACGCCCTTCGCGACGCGGCGCTCCATGCGGTGCGCGGCGACGGTGCCGCGCGCGCGGAGTTCGAGGCGATCGACGGCGTGGGGCCCACGGTCGCCGACGCGGTGATCGCCTTCTTCGCCGAGAAGCACAACGAGGACGAACTCGACCGCCTGCTGCCCGCACTCGACCTCTCGCCGCCCGAGGCGGTCGCGGAGGGAAGCCCGGTCGCCGGCAAGACGGTGGTGTTCACCGGCGCGCTCGAACGCATGACGCGCGACGAGGCGAAGGCGCGCGCCGAGACGCTGGGCGCCAAGGTGTCGGGGTCCGTGTCGGCCAAGTCCGACATCGTCGTCGCGGGGCCCGGCGCCGGCTCCAAGCTCGCCAAGGCGCGCGAACTCGGCCTGCGGGTCTTGACCGAGGACGAATGGCTCGCCTTGATCGGCGGCTGAGGCGCGCCCTTCGTGCGCGACGGGGGAACGACACATGCCGCGCCGCCCACGGCCCGCCCGGAC
>JAGWKJ010000279.1 GCA_028865375.1 Hyphomicrobiales bacterium
GATCTCGGCGCCCGCGACGCGCGCGAGCGCGACGGGCCGCACCGGGCCGCCGAACACCGGCAGGACGAGGCCCGCGCCCGCCATCGCCTCGATCGCGTCGGCCGCCCGCGGGGCGGCCAACAGGCGGAGCGTCTCCGCGCCGACGCGTTCGCGCGACAGGTCCGCCAAGCCGCCGCGTCCCGCGATCGTGGCGGCGACGCCCTCGGAATCGGGCGCGCCGGCGGAAAAGCGCGCGCCGAAGCGATAGAAGCGCAGGATGCGCAGCCGGTCCTCGCGCACGCGCGCGGCGGCTTCGCCGATGAAGCGCACGCGGCCGGCCTCGAGGTCGGCGAGGCCGCCGACGGTGTCGTGCAGGGCGCCGTCGCGCGACAGCGACAGCGCGTTGATCGTGAAGTCGCGCCGGGCGGCGTCGGCGGCGAAGTCGCGGCCGAAGCGCACGGTCGCGTGTCGGCCGTCGGTCGCCACGTCCTCGCGCAGGCTGGTGACCTCGAACGGCCGGCCCTCCACGACGACCGTCACCGTGCCGTGCGCGAGTCCGGTCGGCGCGACGCCGAGGCCCGCGCGGCCGGCGCGGCGCATGGTCTCCTGCGGGGCGAGCGTGGTGGCGAGGTCGACGTCGCCATGGGGCAGGCCGAGCAGGACGTCGCGCACGGCGCCGCCGACGACGCGCGTCTCCTCGCCCGGCGCGTCGAGCGCGTCGAGCGCACGCGCGAGCAGCGGTTCGGCGAGCAGCCGCGCCAGCGCGGCGGCGCGGTCGGCGACGATCTTCATGCGGCGCCCCTCATGGCGCGTAGAGCCGGTCGTGGAGGTTGCGGACGATCGCGGCCGTCGCGCCCCAAATCTTCCGGCCGTCCGGCCGCATGACCCAATAGGCGTGGATTCCGCCGCGCAGTTCTCGGCTTTCGCGCTCGTGGCGCGCGGGGTCCATCAGGAACGCCAGCGGCGCCTCGAAGGCTTCCGCGACTTCGCTCGGGTCCGGCGCGAGCTCGAACGGCGGGCGCACGATCGCCACCATCGGATAGATCAGGAACCCGGTGCCGGTGGCGTGCGGGTCGAGCCATCCGAGCGGTTCGACGCGGGCCGGGTCGAGGCCGATCTCCTCGCGCGCCTCGCGCAGCGCCGCCTCGCGCGGCCCGGCATCCGACGCGTCGATCTTGCCGCCGGGAAAGGCGATCTGGCCCGAGTGCTTGGCGAGGTGGTCGGCGCGGCGGATCAGCAACACGCTCGCCGCCGGACGCCGGTCGACGATTCCCACCAGCACGGAGGCCGGACGGAGCTCGGAGACGCGCACGAGCTCGGCGAAGCGCGGGTCGTCGTGGCCCACGAACGGCGCGCCGAGCGGCGCATCGCGGAGCAGCCTGCGCGCGCGATGGCGCAGGTCCTCGACCCCGAAGGGCGCGAACGTCGGCGCGGTCATTCCGGTTCCATCGGGAAAAAGGCGCCGCGCGAGAAGACGCCCGTCGCGCCGTCGCGCGCTTGCGCGAGCGCGGCGAGCTCGTAGAGCAGCGGGCGCGCGAGCAGCGCCTCCAATCCCGGCCGCACCAGCGCGTAAGGTTTCAGCCCGTCCGACGGGCCCCGCGCGAAGCGCAGCGGTCGCCCGGGCCCGAGCGCGATCCAGTCGTCGACCTGTGTGCGCAGGTCGAGCGCCTGCGCTTCCCCGTGGCCCGTAGCGCGGAGCTCGACGCCGGCGAACGGCGCGTCGTCGACCGCGATGCGGAGCTTCTCGACCGGCGTGACCAGCACGTAATCGTCGCCCTCGCGCCGCATCACCGAGGAGAACAGTCGCACCAGCGCCGGCCGGCGGATCGGCGAGTCGAGGTAGGTCCAGGTCCCGTCGGCGCGGATGCGCATGTCGACGTCGCCGCAGGACGGCGGGTTCCAATGCGCCGGCGGTCCGGCGGCCGGCGCCGGCGGCGCGCGCGACAGGTCGCGCGCGAGCGCGTCGAGCGCGGACGCGCCGGAGGGCGAGGGAACGGCCATCCCGCGAGTGTAACGGGGGCGCGCGGCGGCGGCTAGGACGGGACGCGCGATTTGCCCGGGCCGGCCGCCCGCATTATGTAGCGTCGCCCCGAAACCCACCGGAGACCGAGCCAGCCATGGCCTTCCTCGCCGACGTCCTCGACCGCGTGAAGCCCTCCGCCACCATCGCGATGACGCAGAAGGCGCGCGACCTGAAGGCGAAGGGCCGCGAGGTGATCTCGCTGTCGGTCGGCGAGCCCGACTTCGACACGCCCGACAACGTCAAGGACGCGGCGGTCAAGGCGATCGCGCGCGGCGAGACCAAGTATCCGCCGGTGTCGGGCATCCCGCAGCTGCGCGACGCCATCGTCCGCAAGTTCAAGCGCGAGAACGGGCTCGACTACAAGGCCTCGCAGGTGATCGTCACCACCGGCGGCAAGCAGGCGCTCTACAACGCCTTCCTCGTCACCATGAACCCCGGCGACGAGGCCGTGATCCCGGCGCCCTATTGGGTCAGCTATCCCGAGATGGTGTCGATCAACGGCGGCACGCCGGTCGCGGTCCCGACCCGCATCGAGGACGGCTTCAAGCTCCGTCCCGAGGCGCTGGAGCGCGCGATCACGCCGCGCACCAAGTGGCTGGTGCTGAACTCGCCGTCGAACCCGTCTGGCGCCGCCTATACGCGCGCCGAGCTGCGCGCGCTCGCCGACGTGCTGCTGCGCCACCCGCAGGTGTGGGTCCTCACAGACGACATGTACGAGCACCTCGTCTACGGCGACTTCGAATACACCACGATCGCCCAGGTCGAGCCGCGCCTCTACGCGCGCACGCTGACGATGAACGGCGTCTCGAAGGCCTATGCCATGACGGGCTGGCGCATCGGTTACGCGGCAGGGCCGGAGCCGCTCGTCAAGGCGATGGACATGGTGCAGGGCCAGCAGACGTCGGGCGCCTGCACCATCGCCCAATGGGCCGCGGTCGAGGCGCTCGACGGTCCGCAGGACTTCATCGCGGTCCGCCGCGCCGCGTTCGAGGAGCGCCGCGACCTCGTGGTCTCGATGCTCTCGCAGGCCAAGCACCTCGCCTGCCCCAAGCCCGAGGGCGCGTTCTACGTCTACCCGTCCTGCGATGGCGCCATCGGCCTCACGGCGCCGTCCGGCAAGACGATCGCCACCGACGAGGATTTCGCGATCGAATTGCTGGAGGCCGAGGCCGTCGCGGTCGTGCATGGCACGGCGTTCGGCCAGGGTCCGAACTTCCGCGTCTCCTACGCCACGTCGAACCA
>JAGWKJ010000280.1 GCA_028865375.1 Hyphomicrobiales bacterium
TTTAGGGCTCTTTACCCTCCTGGGTTTGCGCACCGCACAAAGCCTGGCCATTTGAAGTGGCGCGTTTGGCCATTTGAAATGGCGCGCTACACATCGCGAGCGTTCGCGATCGCCCTTTCACATCTCCGCCGGCTCGAACGCCATCAGCGTTGCGGCGCCGCTCGACAGCTTGGCGAGATGCGCGGCGGCTTCGGGCAGCCGGCGCGCCATGAAGAAGCGCGCGAGTTTCAGACGGCGGTCCGCGTCGGGCGGGGCCGCGTCGATGCACGCGCGCGCGATCCGGCAATGCATCCAGCCGAGCAGCACGAGGCCGAACAGGTGCATGTAGTCGTAGGACGCCGCGCCGGCGTCGTCGGGCCGCGCGAGTCCGTTGGCCATCAGCCAGAACGTCGCCTTCTGCAACTGGTCGAGGCCGACTTTGAGCGGGCCGACGAACTCGGCCATGCGCGGCTCGGCCGCCTGCTCCTTGGCGAAGGCGGCGAGCTCGCCCATCAGCGCGGTCATCGCGCGGCCGCCGTCCTTGGGCAGTTTGCGGCCGACGAGGTCGAGCGCCTGCACGCCGTTGGCGCCCTCGTAGATCATCGCGATGCGGGCGTCGCGCACGAATTGCTCGAGCCCCCATTCGGCGACGTAGCCGTGGCCGCCCAGCACCTGCTGCGCCTGCACCGCGTTGGCGAAGCCCGTGTCGGTGAACACGCCCTTGAGCACGGGCGTGAGCAGGCCCAGCCGGTCGTCGGCCGCCTGGCGCTCCTTGTCGTCGGCGGCGCGGACCGAGAGGTCGCTTTGCAGGCCGGCATATATCGCCAGCGCGCGCGCGGCGGCGTTGAACGAGGCGGCCTCCAGCAACATGCGCCTCACGTCGGGATGGACGATCAGCGGATCGGCCGCCTTGTCGGGCGCCTTGGCGCCCGTCAGCGAGCGGCCCTGCACGCGCTCCTTGGCGTAGGCGGACGCGTTCTGCCAGGCGACCTCGGATTGCGCGAGGCCCTGCATCGCCACGCCGAGCCGCGCCTCGTTCATCATCACGAACATCGCGGCCAGCCCGCGATTGGCCTCGCCGACCAGCCAGCCGGTCGCGCCGTCGTAGTTCATCACGCAGGTGGCGTTGCCGTGGATGCCCATCTTGTGTTCGATCGAGCCGCACGACACCGCGTTGCGCGCTCCCGGCGCGCCGTCGGGGCCGGGCAGGAACTTCGGCACGACGAACAGGGAAATCCCTTTCACGCCCGCCGGCGCGCCTTCGATGCGCGCGAGCACGAGATGGACGATGTTCTCGGTCAAGTCGTGTTCGCCCGCCGAGATGAAGATCTTCTGGCCCGAGATCTTGAACGAACCGTCGCCCTGCGGCGCGGCCTTGGTCTTCAACAGGCCGAGGTCGGTGCCGCAATGGGGCTCGGTGAGGTTCATCGTGCCCGACCAGCGGCCCTCCAGCATCGCGGGCACGTAGGTCTTCTTCTGCGCGTCGTTGCCGTGACGCAGCAGCGCCGCCACCGCGCCCTGGGTCAGGCCCGGATACATCGTCAGCGCCATGTTGGCGGCGGCACAGAACTCGTTGACGATCGCCGCCAACGTGTAAGGCAGTCCCTGCCCGCCGTATTCGCCCGGCGCCGCGAGGCCGATCCAGCCGCCCTGCGCATAGGCGTCATAGGCCTTCTTGAAGCCCTTGGGCGTCGTCACCGTGCCGTCTTCGCGGCGCGTGCAGCCTTCGCGGTCGCCGGACGCGTTGACGGGTTGCAGCTCGGCTTCCGCGAGCTTGCCCGCCTCGCCCAGGATCGCCTCCGTCACGTCGAGCGGCGCATCGACGAAACCGGGCAGGTTGCCGTAGCGATCCCAATGGAACACGTCGCGCAGCAGGAACATCGCGTCGGCGACGGGCGCCTTGTAGCTCGGCATCTCACGCTCCGGGGCGGAATTGATCGTTCATATGTAAACTATATGGCGGAGACGCGCAAGCGGCCGTTCGCGTCAGGTCGGCGCTCGCGCCTTGGCGGCGAGTTCCGCCTGCAACGAGGCGGCGGCGTCGACATAGGCTTCCTGCCGCTTCACGCTCCAATAGAGCAGGTCGTCGACCGGGATCGCCTTGCCGGTCACCGCGCAGCGCACGAAGGCGCCGGGCCGCAAAACTTGATAGTCGGCGTCGCCGTAGCGCAGCAGCGCTTCGCCGGGCGGGGTCTGGGGTCGTTCGTAGCGGTTCATCGCGCGAGTTTAGACCCGCGGACGCCGCCGACGGAAGTCCCGAGGCGGGCACAATGCGCGATCCGGGCGCGGTCAGCGAAGGATATCGGCGGACGCGGCCCCCACCACCGCGCGCCTCGCGCGGTCCCCCTCCCCGCCTCGCGTGGGAGGAGAGTCAGTTCGTTCGCCGTGCTTGCATCCTCTGCCTCTGCGAAGCGGGGGAGGTGGCGAGCGAAGCGAGCCGGAGGGGGCGGAGCGCCGGCGAAATGAGCACAGGCAGGACGATCCGGCATTTGTCCCGCCGTCTCGTCCACGTCGACCCCGCGCGCGCCGTTGACTTGGCGGCGCGGGCGGCTTATCCCGCGCGCCATCGGATCGCGGTTCGCCGCGCCCGGTGCGGGGGTGTAGCTCAGTTGGTTAGAGCGTCGGCCTGTCACGCCGAAGGTCGCGGGTTCGAGTCCCGTCACTCTCGCCATTCATCCGCAAGGCGCGAGATACGTCGGTAGCCTCGGTCACGCGACCGCGGATGCCGGCTCGTCGTCGTTGTCGGCCGCGATCTCGCGCGCGATGGCCTCGAACACCGAGCGCAAGGCGTCTTCGCCGAGCGTCTCTTCGAACATCGACGGCGCATCGACGGCGGCGGGTTCGTCCTCGCCGGCGACCACCTCGACCGGCGTCCAGGCCACGGAGGGCGGCGCCTCGTCGGCGGCTTCGCGCTCGGCGACCAGCGCGAAATCGAGCGCGTCGAACGCGTCGCCGGCGACCGAGGTCGCCGACGCCGGCGCGAAAAGCTCCAGCGGCGCCGGCTCCTCGAAGTCGGGCGCGCGCGCGGCCTCGCGCAAAGCCTCCAATTCGAGCCGGCGCAACAGCGCGATCGCGCGCGGGCCGACGGGAGGCGAGGCGGCCTCGGCCAGTTCGACCGCGCGGGAGGTCGCCTCGGCGTCGAGCGCGCCGGCGGGTTCGCCGCGCGTCTCGCGGACGGCCTGGGCGCCGGCGGCGAGCGCGCCCCGCAGGGCTTCGGGCACGTCGGCGCGGGCGAGCAGCGCCGCGAATCCGGG
>JAGWKJ010000023.1 GCA_028865375.1 Hyphomicrobiales bacterium
AGCGAGCGGCGCCGCCGGTCGCCCCTTCGGTGGTCGAAGAGGCGAGCAGCCATTGGTCGGCGCCGACGCGGGCGAGCATCTCGCTCGGGAAAGCGGCCTCGCCCGCGTGGCGGGCGAGGCAGGCGACGTTGCCTTGGTGCATCGCCACCACCATCGCGGTGGAGGCGCAGGCGCCGCCGATGCGGTAGAGCGCGTCGGCCATCGCGGCCAGCGAGGCGCCTTCGCCGCCCGACGACACGGGCGCCATCGCGCCGAGCAGGCGCGCCTCGCGCGCGGCCTCGATCGCCTCCTTCGGGAACCGGGCGTCGCGATCGACGGAATCGGCGTGGCGCGCCGCCGTCGCGGCGACGGAATCGGCCCGGTCGGCGAGTGACGCGGCGGGCGCGGCGAAGCGGGCTTGTGCGTTCATGGATACGTCCCCGGCGGCCGCCTGCAACGGCCCGGGAGGAAGATCGCGCTTCGCCGGGGACTTGTCGCGGACGATCTCCGATCAGGGTGAGCGGGCGTAAACCTCCCCGGGTTAACGTCGAGCGTTCGGCGTAACGTCCCGTTAACGCTCGCGCGCGAACGGCGCCCGCCGACGGCCCCGCGCGGCTATCTTGGCGGACGGAGACGACACATGCAGACGCTCGAAGCCAATGCCCGCAACGCCCGCGTCGCCGGACTGGTCGAAGGATTGCTCGCCCGCGGCGGCCGCCGCGTCGCGGCGGCGCCGGACGCGCGGCTCGCCGACCTCGGGCTCAATTCGGCCGACATGGTCGACCTGATGCTTTCGGTCGAGGCGGAGTTCGACGTGACGATCCCGCAGCGCGAGATCACTCCGGAAAACTTCCTCACCGTCTCGGCCATCGAGCGCCTGCTCGACCGCCTCGCCTGATCGTCCTATCCCTCCGCTCCGGAGGGGACGTGACGCCTCGCATCTCGATCGTCGTGCCGACCAAGGACAGGCCGCGCCTGCTGGTGCGCGCCCTGCGTTCCGCGTTGGCGCAGGAGGGGCCGCCCTTCGAGATCGTCGTCGTCGACGACGGCGACGGCGAGGGCCTCGAAGCGGCGCGTGACATCGGCGATCCGCGGGTCGTCGCCCTGTCGAGCGGCAAGGCCGGGCAGGTGGGGGCGCGCAACCTCGGCTTCGCGGCGGCGAGGGGCGAACGCCTCGCCTTCCTCGACGACGACGATTGGTGGGCCGGCCCGGACCACCTCGCGCGGCTCGACGCCGCGCTCGACGCGCCGGGCCTCGCCTTCGCCGACGGCGCGATCGTGCGGGAGGACGAGGAGGGCCGTGCCGTCGGCTCGCTGCCCTTCGAGGCCGCAGCCGATCCCGCGACCCTCGCGCGCGACAACCTGCTGCTGGTGTCGGGCGTGCTGTTCGACGCGTCTTGGCGCAAGAGGCTCGGGCCGTTCGACGCCGGGCTTCCCTATTACTGGGACTGGGATTGGTATTTGCGGCTCGCCGCGGCCGGCGCCGCGTTCCGCCATTCGGGCGGCGACGCGGTGCGCATTTCGGCGCGCGCCTCCAGCGTGTCGTCGGCGACCAATGCAGGCGTGCGCGCGCGCGACCTCGCGCGCCTGTGCGTCAAGCACGGCTTGACCGGGATCGTCCTGCGCAACCACGAGAGCATCGCGGCCGACCGGGCCGCGGGGCGCTGAGCGCCCCGGCGTTCAGCCGGCCAGCAGGCCCGCCACGAACGCCTCCACGGCGGGCGCGGCGCGCTTCTTGCGCAGGCGTTCCGCGGCGAGAATAGCGAGCAGCTCGCCATAGCAGGCCTGCAGGTCGCGGTTGACCACGACGTAATCGTAGTCACGCCAGCGTTCGATCTCGCGACGCGCGGCCTCGAGCCGGCGGTCGATGGTCTCGCGCGAATCCTCGGCGCGGCGCTCCAGCCGCGCGCGCAGCTCGGCCATCGAGGGGGGCAGGATGAACACGCTGACGACGTCCTCGCCCAGCGCCGCGCGCACCTGGCGCGCGCCCTGGTAGTCGATGTCGAACATCATGTCCCGGCCGGCCGCCATCGCGGCCGCGGCCGGCGCGCGCGGCGTTCCGTAGAAATTGTCGTGGACTTCCGCGGATTCGAGCAACTCGCCGCCCCGCCGCATCGCCTCAAAGCGCGCCTTGTCGAGAAAGCGGTAATGCACGCCGTCGACCTCGCTGCTGCGCCGGGCCCGCGTGGTCACCGACACGGAGAGTTCGAGGCCGAGCGAGCGGTCGGCCAACATCATGCGCGACAGCGTGGTCTTGCCGGCGCCCGACGGCGAGGACAGGATCAGCACCATCCCGCGCCGGTTGTGGGCGGGGGGCGCGGCGTTGGCGGTATCGGGCATCGAATCCCCTGGCGGCGGCGTCGCGGGCCGCGCCTTTTAGCCGCCGTCGACCGTGCGCGCCACCCGAGCGCGAAACCTTCTCCCTGCGGGAGAAGGTGGGCCGGAGGCCCGGATGAGGGGTCTTGCGTTTCGTCGAAGAGACTCGACGAAGCCGATGCGACCCTCTCCCGGCCGCTTCGCGGCCACCCTCACCCGCAGGGAGGGGGTTCGCGCTCGACTGCAAGCGCGCCGCCGTCCCCTTCCGCTCGCTGCGCTCGCTTTCCTCCCCCGCCGCGCAAGGAAGGAGAGGCCCCTCAGATGCCCGCGTACCATTCGTAGCCGCGATCTTCCCAGAAGCCGCCCTTGCCGCCCTCCACGCCGGCGAAGTCGGCGGCGACCTCGATCCGCTTGATGTATTTGGCCTGCTTGTAGCCGAGCTGGCGCTCGACCCTGAGCCGCAGCGGCGCGCCGTTGGCGACCGGCAGCGGGCCGCCGTTGAGGCCGTGGGCGAGGATGGTCTGGGGATGGCGCGCGTCGACGAAATCGACGCTCTCGTAATACTTGCCGTTGCCGTCGGCGGTCTGTTCGAGCGTGTCGAGGCAGCGGAACACGCAATAGCGCGCGCCGGGCTTGACGCCGGCGAGGTCGAGCACGTGGGAGAGCGGCACGCCGGTCCACTTGCCAACGCAGCTCCATCCCTCCACGCAATCGTGGCGGGTGATCTGCGTGCGCTGGGGCATCGCCTTGAGGTCGTCGAGCGACAGCGACAGCGGCTTGTCGACGAGGCCCGCGACCTCGAGCCGCCAGTCCTTGAAGCCGCCGTCGCGCAACGCGACGTAATCGGCGTCGGTCGGGTCGGTCGATCCGTTGGCGCGGAAGGTCGGGGCGACCTCGGCCTCGGAGAACTCGGGCGCGAGCGCCGTGCGGTCGAGCAGCAGGCGCTGCACGGTGCGGGTCGCGTTCTCGGCCGAATCGAGCAGACCGACGCCCGACGCCGAGCCCGAGACCGCGTCGCGGCCGAAGATCCCGAGGGCGGTCGCGGCGGCGCCGACGCCGAACAGGCCGAACCCGAACAGGGAGCGACGGGAGATAGAATTGTCAGCGGGCATCGGCGTCGACCTCGATCGCATAGCGCCCCGTCACCATCGAGCGCAGGTTGTTCCAGAGACCCGACAGGATCACCATCAGCACGTGCACCAGCACGAACAGCACGATCAGCGTCGCGAAGACGAAATGGATGGTGCGCGCCGTCTGTCGGCCGTGGAACAGCGCGACCAGGAACGGGAAGCGCGCGTCCATGCCAGGCGACATCGTCAGCCCCGCGAGCACGATGCCCGGCAACACCACCAGCGCCATGACGAGATAGGTCAGCTGCTGGAGCACGTTGTAGCGCTTGGCCTCCTCGCCCTTGGGAAAATGGAGCCTCGCGTGTTCGAGCGCGACTTTCGGGATCGCCCTGATTTCGGCAGCCGTCGGAAGCAGGTCGCGGGTCAGGTGCCGGCGGAAAAACAGGTTCGCCAGATAGACGAACCCGTTGATCGCGAAGATCCAGGCGAAGAAGAAGTGCCAGCGCCGGCCGGTCGCGAGGTCTTGGTAGGACGGCGCCGTGAGCCATGAAGGGAAGCCGCGCGCGGTCAGGTCGCCGTTATCGTCCTTGGAGGCGCCGAGCACGCCGGTGGTCGGGATGCTGTGGCCGAACAGCGTCGCCGTGCCGCCGGTGACGTTGCCGTCGGCGTCCTGCGTGGCGTCCAACGAGAGCACCGGATGGTCGAAGTCGGCGCCGTTGCCGAGATAGAGCGCGGGATGGGCGTTGAAGATCTGCAGGCCGCTCATCAGCAGGAACGTCAGGCAGACGACGTTGATCCAGTGCGTGACGCGCACCAGCGCCGAATGGCGCTTCACGTAGGCGATGCGCGCCGGGGCGGGCGCGACGGCGGCGGCGGTCATCTCGCGCTCCTGTTGTCGGCTTCGGGTCTAGTCGGCTCCCGCGCAAACGGGAATTCACGAAGCCGCGAGCGCGCCGTCAAGCGCGCGCCTCAGGCGATTTCCGCCAGCGGCCCGAACAGCGGCGCGAACTCCGCCTTCAGCGCCGCGTCGAGCGCGGCCATGTCGGCGCCGCGGCCGAGGTCTGCGAGGCTCGTCACGCCAAAATGCGCCTCGGCGATGCCGCAGGGCACGATGCCGGCGAAGTGCGACAGGTCCGGCGCGACGTTGATCGCGAGGCCGTGGTACGTCGTCCAGCGCCGCACCTTCACGCCGATGGCCGCGATCTTGTCTTCCGCGGGCGCGCCGCCGATCCCGCGCGGCTTGTCGGGACGCGCGACCCAGACGCCGACGCGGCCATCGCGTACGCCGCCTTCGACGCGAAAGCGTGCGAGCGCGGCGATCATCCAGACCTCCAGCGCACCGACATAGGCGCGCAGGTCCTGCCGCCGGCGCGTCAGGTCGAGCATGACGTAGACGACGCGCTGGCCCGGCCCGTGATAGGTGAACTGCCCGCCGCGCCCGCTGCGATGCACGGGAAAGCGCGCGTCGCGCAGGTCTTCGTCCTTGGCGCTCGCGCCCGCCGTGTAGATCGGCGGATGTTCGACCAGCCAGACGCGTTCGGCGGCTTCGCCCGCCGCGATCGACGCGGCGCGGGCCTCCATCTCCGAGACGGCCGCGGGATAGTCCAAGAGGCCGCGCGCCACGGCCCATTCGACCGGCGGGGCGTCGGCGCGTTTCACGCGCATGTCGCGCGCCGGCGGGCGCGGCGTCACTGCGTCGGAGGTGTCAGGAACGCCAGCCATTGCTTCTCGTCGCCGCGGAACGCGCTGCGGTCGACGCGGCCCGCGATGCCCGGCACGTGGCCGTCCGAGCGGTATTGCCACATGTCCCAGTGGCGGTCCGGATAGGTGATCTTGGGTGCGTATTTCACGGAACGCACCCAGATCGGATATTCGGAGAGGTCGCCGTCGGCCAGGATCGCGCGGTAGAAATCGAGCGTCGTGTAGATGATCGGCTTCTTGCCGTAATGCGCCTCGAACTCCCGCAGCAGGTCGCGCATCTCGGCCACCGCCGGACCCTTGCGGATATGGGCGTGGCAGGTGCGCGAGGTCGGCGTCGCCTCCACGTCGAGCACCGGGGGCAGGGCGTTGGCGTCGACCGGCACGTTGGCCTCGAACCAAGCGGCTTCCTCCCGCCAGGGCCTGCACCAATAGACGAAATGATAGGCGCCGCGCGGCACGCCGGCCGCCGCCGCGCCGGCCCAGTTGGCCGCGAACTTCGGGTCGACGTAGTTCCCGCCCTCGGTCGCCTTGATGTAGGCGAAGCGCACGCCCGACGAACGCACCGCGTTCCAGTCGATGTCGCCCTGGTATTTCGAGACGTCGACGCCGTGGATCGCGTAGTCGCGCGAACGCGGGATCGCGGCGTAGGCGGAATAGTCGATGGCGCCGCCGCAGCCGGCGATCGCGGCGGCGGCCAGCGCGGTCGCCGCGAGCGCGGCGAGGCGGAGGCGGTGATGGGCTCGCATGAACCGCGATTGCCACGGGTTCCGGCAAGTATCCGTTAACGACGGCCGGGCGGGCGCGGACATCCTTAATCGTCCCTAAACGAGGCGCGGCGCGGGTCCGGTGGACTCGCGCAGCACGAGGTCGACGGCGATCATCTCGTGCGCCTCGAAGGGCGTCGAGGCCTCGATCTTGCGGTTGAGGAGCTCGGCGACGTGGCGGCCGTGTTCGCGGATCGGCGAACGCGTCGTGGTCAGCGCCGGCCGCAGGCTCGCAGGGTTGACGAACGGAAACACGTCGTCATGGGCGATGATGGAACAGTCGCGCGGCGTCGACAACCCGGCGTCGGCCAAGGCGCGCAGCAGGCCGAGCGCCAGGATGAGGCTCGCGCACAGGAACGCGGTCGGCCGCGGCGAGGCGGCGAGCGCGCGCCGCCCGAGCAGGAAGCCCTGTTCCTCCGTCATCTCGGTGGCGAACAGGAGCGAGGGATCGACCGGCACGCCGCGCGCGGCGCAGGCGCGGCGGAAGCCCAGCTCGCGATGGGCGGCGAACACGTAATGGCCCGGCCCGTTGAGCAGTGCGATGCGGCGGTGGCCGAGGTCGAGCAGATGGGCCGTGGCGCGCGCGAAGGCGCCTTCGTTGTCGATGTCGACGCAGGAATCGGGCGCGGCCGGCTCGGTGCTGCCGTGCACCACATAGGGCGCGCGCAGCGATTTCAGCCAGCCGGGGCGGGGGTCGTCGACGCGCGGGCCGTTGACGATGAAGCCGTCCGCCAGCCCCGTGCGAACGATGTGGCGGTAGGTCGCCTCCTCGCGCGAGGCGTCCGGCGTCGAGAGGTTGATCGACAGGTCGTTGACCGATGCCCATTCGCTGACGCCGACGAGGAATTCGAGGAAATGCGGGTCGAGCGGCAGGCCGGTGCCCAAAGTGAACACCATCGCCAACGTGCGCGCGCGCCCGGTGGCGAGGTTGCGCGCGTGCGAATTCGGCCGATAGCCGTATTTCTCGGCCGCCTCGACGACGCGCGCGCGAGTCTCGGCCCGGATTTCGCGGTAGCCGTTGAGCGCGCGGCTCACGGTCGCCTGCGACAGGCCCAGGTGGTCGGAGAGTTCCCGCAGGTTCATCGCGTCCGCGGCCTCCTCCCAGCCGCGGCACCGATGCTAGCCCGGAAGCCGCGGGGCCGGCAAACGGGATGGGGCCGTCGTCCGGGCGCGACTCCGCGAGACGCTCGAGACGACGCGATGCCCGCCGATGCGCCGCGTTCGCGGGCGGCCCGCCGATTCCACGTTGACGGGACGCATGTCCTTGCGCGACACTCCCGCCCCGACGGCGACCTGCGGGACAAATGCGGGCGCCGCCGGCACGGCTGCGGCGCGCCGATCTGGCGCGCCGGACCTGGAGGGGGACATGGCGAAAGCATTGAAAAAGGGCCTCGACCATCGCGCGCGCGACAAGGGCGGACAGATCCGCCACAAGCGCAAGGACACGATGGTGAAGACGCTGCGCAAAGAATACGGCGATCATTTCCTGAAGGGCTACAAGCCGGACGCCACGCTCGGCGACGTGCTCAAGAAGGAAAAGGTCGAGTCCCTGCACGCGCTCCTGAAGAAAAAGTGAGCCGCGCCGCCCGGTCGCGGGCGGCCGATCTCGGGCGGGATCGTCCAAGCGTTCCCGTTCGTCTCCGTTGAATTCCGGTCGGGGTCGAGCCCCACGTGGCAAGCATGGCGGCCGCGCGTCCGTTGGGGCGCGGATCGGTTTTTTGTTGGCGCGAGCGCCGCGAAAGGGTCTAGATTGAGGCCTTGAAGGTCGCAAGCGGCGTCGTGCCGCGCGAGCCTCCCGCGAAAATCCGTCTATGCTGTCTCGCCGTCTCACCCCGCTGATCGTCGCCAGCGGGCTGTTCATGGAAAACCTCGACGGCACGGTGCTCTCGACCGCCTTGCCCGCGATCGCCGCCGACCTGCATCGCGATCCGATCACGCTCAAGCTCGCTTTGACCGCCTATCTCGTCAGCCTCGCGGTGTTCATCCCCGCCAGCGGCTGGGTCGCCGACCGCTTCGGCGCGCGCAACGTGTTCTGCGCCGCGATCGGCGTCTTCACGCTGGCGTCGATCGCTTGCGGCTTTTCCGCCGACCTGCCCACGCTCGTGCTCGGCCGCCTGGTGCAGGGCATGGGCGGGGCGATGATGGTGCCGGTCGGGCGGCTGATCGTTTTCCGCTCGACGCCGAAGTCCGAACTCGTCGGCGCCTTCGCGATGCTGACGATGCCCGCCCTGTTCGGCCCGTTGCTCGGCCCCCCGCTTGGCGGCTTCATCACGACCTATTTCCACTGGCGCTGGATCTTCTGGATCAACGTTCCGATCGGGATTCTCGGCGCCGCGCTCGCGTGGCGTTTCCTGCCCAACGACCGCGAGGAGACGCCGCCGCCGTTCGACGCCAAGGGTTTCGCGCTGTCGGGCGTCGGGCTTGTGGGCGCGATGTTCGGCTTCACCGCGCTCGGCCGCGGCTTCCTGCCGCTGCCCGCCGCGCTCGGCCTGCTCGCCGTCGGCGCGCTGGCGCTGGCGGCTTACGTGCGTCACGCGCGCGTCGTCCGCGACCCGATCCTCGACCTCGGCCTGTTCCGCATCCAGACCTTCCGGGCCAGCGTGCTCGGCGGATGGCTGTTTCGTCTGGGCATCGGCGCCATCCCGTTCCTGCTGCCGCTGATGTTCCAGCTCGGCTTCGGCATGACGGCGTTCCAGTCCGGCCTGCTGACGCTGGCGGCGGCGGCGGGCGCGCTGCTGATGAAGTCGGGCGTGACGCGCGTGCTGCGGGTGACCGGCTTCCGCTCGCTGTTGATTTGGAACGGCGTGCTGTGCGCGGCCTTCCTCGCCGCCAACGCTCTGTTTACGGCGCAGACGCCGCGGCTGGCGATCTCCGCCGTTCTGCTGGTCGGCGGCCTGTTCCGCTCGTTGCAATTCACCTCGCTGAACGCGCTCGGTTTCGCCGACGTGCCGACCGCCTCGATGAGCCGGGCGACCAGCCTGTCGGGCGTCGCCCAGCAGCTCGCGCTGTCGAGCGGCGTGGCGGTGGGCGCGGCGGCGATCCAGCTGTCGCAGTTCGCGTTGGGCGACGCGAGCCTCGTTTCGCGCGATTTCGTGCCCGCCTTCTTCGCGCTGGGCGCGCTGGCGCTGCTCGCCGTGCCGGTGTTCGCGGCGCTGCCCGACGACGTCGGCGCCGAGCTCGCGGGCGGCCGCTCCGTGCCGCGGCCCGCGGAATGAGCGCGGCATGGAATCGCCGGGATTGTCGCGCCGCCCCGGCCCGACCTATCGTGGGCGCGACAGGGAGGCCGGCATGAAACGGTCCGCGAAGTTCTGGTCCGCGCTGGCGGCGGTCGCGCTGACGGGCGGGGCGGGCGTGGCCTTCGCGCAATCCGCGCCGGCGCCGGTGGGCTATTGGACGACCGCCGACGGCTCGGAGACGTTGTTCGTGGACGCCGGCGGCACGTGCAAGTTCGAGGCGTGGGTCGGCGGCGCGCATTCGCTCATCGTGGGCTCGTGCAGCTGGAACCCGACGTCGACCGGCGGCGTGCTGACGATCATGAACGTCAACCAATACAAGCCGGCGCCGATCTACGAGAGCGTCGTCTGGGTCGACCGCGACACCATCACGGTCTGGGGCGATGTCTTCAAACGGCGGGGTTGAGCCCGTCACCGCGTCGATCCGCGCGCCGGGCCGTTCCGCGCGCGGTTACGCGCTCGTGTCCGTCGCCACGCTGCTGTGGAGCTTCGCCGGCCTCTACGTGCGCGCCGCCGGGCAGGACGCTTGGACGACGCTGGCCGGCCGCTGCCTCGTCGGCGGCACGATGCTGGTCGCCGATTTCGCCCTCGTCCACCGGCGCGACCTGCGCGGCGCGGCCCGCGGCCTGTCTGGCGGCGGCGGGCCTTGGCTCCCCTTGGTCGCGGCCGCGGCGATCGGCGCCTATGTCGGGGGCCTCGTGCTGACCGAGCTCGCCCGCTTCATGATCGTCTACGCGACGCTGCCGTTCGTCTCCGGCGCGTTCGCGTGGGGCCTTTACGGCGAGCGCCCGACGGGCCGGGCGATGTCCGCCGCGCTGGTCGCGCTGGTCGGCATCGCGGTGATGATGGCGGGGCCGGGCGGGGGCGCGCATTGGCTGGGCGACGCGCTGTCGGCCGTCTCGACGATCGGCTTCGCAGGCCTGCTGGTGGCCGCGCGCCACCGCGCGGGCACGCCGATGAGCCTCGTCAACGGGCTCGGCGCGCTGCTTTGCGTGCCGCTGGGCCTGGCTTTCGCGCGGCCCGTCGGGCTGGGTGCTTGGCAGGCGGGCATGATCGCCTGGTTCGGCGCCTCGACTCTCTATCTCGCCTTCAGGCTCTACATGACCGGCGTGCGCGACGTGCCGGCCGCCGAGGCGAGCGTCGTCAGCGCGGCGGATTCGGCTCTCGGCCCGCTGTGGGTGTTCCTCGTCTTCGGCGAGACGCCGTCGCGCGCGACGCTCGAGGGCGGGGCGATCGTGATGGCCGCCGTGCTGTGGCAGTTGATCGGCGGCCTCGCCGACGCGCGTCGCGGGGCGGCGACCGCCGAGCCCTGAGCGGGGCGCGGCGCGCCGGGCCTCACGCCGCCTTGCGGCGCGGGGCGATCAGCTTGCGCGCGACCATCGTCTCGGCGATCTGCACCGCGTTGAGCGCGGCGCCCTTGCGCAAATTGTCGGACACGCACCAGAAGGCGAGACCGTTCTCGACGGTGGCGTCCTCGCGGATGCGCGAGACGTAGGTCGCGTCCTCGCCGGCGGCCTCGTGGGGCGTCATGTAGCCGCCGGGCTCGCGGCGATCGAGCACGACGACGCCGGGCGCGGAATCGAGGATCGCGCGCGCCTCGTCGGCCGACAGCGGCGTCTCGAACTCGACGTTGACGGCTTCGCTGTGGGAGATGAACACGGGCACGCGCACGCAGGTGGCGACGAGCTTGATCTTCGGGTCGAGGATCTTCTTCGTCTCCGCCATCATCTTCCATTCCTCCTTCGTGAAGCCGTCCTCCATGAAGACGTCGATCTGGGGAATCACGTTGAAGGCGATGCGCTTGGGGAACTTCTTGGACTCGGCCTGGCCGGCGGTGAAGACGGCGCGCGTCTGCGAGAACAGTTCGTCCATCGCGTCCTTGCCGGCGCCCGACACCGACTGGTACGTCGACACCACCACGCGCCTGATGCGGGCGCGGTCGTGCAGCGGCTTCAGCGCCACCACGAGCTGGGCGGTGGAGCAATTCGGGTTGGCGACGATGTTGCGCCTGGCGAAGCCGTCGAGCGCCTGCGGGTTGACCTCGGGCACCACCAACGGAATGTCGGAATCGTAGCGCCAGGCCGAGGAATTGTCGATCACGACGCAGCCCTTGGCGGCGATCCGGGGCGACCATTCCTTCGACACGCCGCCGCCCGCCGACATCAGGCAGATGTCGACGTCGGAGAAGTCGTAGTGATCGAGCGCCTTGCACTTGAGCGTGCGGTCGCCGAACGAGACTTCCATGCCGATCGAGCGCGAGGAGGCCAGCGCGACCACCTCGTCGGCGGGGAACTTGCGCTCGTCCAGGATCGAGAGCATCTCGCGCCCGACGTTTCCCGTGGCGCCCACCACCGCGACCTTGAAGCCCATCGCAAATCCCCGCATCGGCCGCGCGCGGGCGGCTTCCGCGGGCTCAATAGTGCAATGCAGCGAAGCCGTCCACAGCGCGCGCGGGCGCGCGCCTGTCAAGATTGACACTCCGGGCGGCCGCGCCTACGCCCGGCCCAACGCGAACACACGACGGGGCGTCATGTCGATCAGGGTCTCCGGCAAGAACCTCGAAATCGGCGACGCGCTGCGCGGCCGCGTGCTGGCGCGCGTCGAGGGCGCGCTGGCCAAGCATTTCGACGGCACGGCCTCGGGCCACGTCACGCTGGAGCCCGACGGCGCCGCCTATCGCGCCGACTGCGCGCTGCACCTGTCGTCGGGCGTCACGCTTCTGGCGGAAGGCCGCGCGCACGATCCCTATGCGAGCTGCGACCAGGCGGTGGAGCGCATCGAAAAGCGGATGCGACGCTACCAGCGCCGTCTCAAGGGGCGCCATACCGCCGCGCCCGACGGGGCGGGCGACACTTATTCGAGCTACGTGATCGAGCGGCCCGACCACGAGGCCGAGGAAGAACCCGAGGCGCACGCCGGCCCCGCGATCGTGGCGGAGAGCACCAAGGCGCTGCGCGAGCTTTCGACCGCCTCGGCGGTGGCCGAACTCGACCTCGCCGGCGCGCCGGTGCTGGTGTTCCGCCACGCGTCGAGCGGGCGCGTGAACGTCGTCTATCGCCGCGCCGACGGCAACATCGGCTGGGTTGACCCGAAATGAGGAATGCGGCTATGGCGGCGCCCGCCGGGTCCGCCTTCGGCACGGTTCTTGATTGTCCATGCGGGCGGCCCATCGTCCATCCCGAGCTTCGCCATGTCGTTGCATGACCTGATCGCGCCCGAAGCGGTGCTCCATGGCCTGCGGGTGCAGGGCAAGAAGCAGGCGCTGCAGAAGATCGGCGAGCGCGCGGCCGAAGTGTCGGGCCTCGACGCGCGCGAAGTGTTCGATTCCCTGTTGCAACGGGAGCGACTCGGCTCGACCGGCGTGGGCGCCGGCGTCGCCATTCCCCACAGCAAGCTCATCCATTGCCGGCGCTTGTTCGCGGTGTTCGTCAGGCTCGCCAAGCCGATCGACTTCGATTCTCCCGACGGCCAGCCGGTCGACCTCGTCTGCGCCTTGATCGCGCCCGAGGACGCCGGCGCCGATCACCTCAAGGCGCTGGCCCGGGTCGCCCGCCTGCTGCGCGACCAGCGCACCGTCGCCGGCCTGCGCGCCGCGCCGGACGCCGAGACGGTCTATGCCGCGCTGACGAGGACGCCGGAATCCCACGCCGCTTGAGCGGGCGGGGAGCGCGCGCATCTTGACGTCCGGGCCGCCGATCCTGCTATAGGCTCCGCGCGAAGCGGGCCGCCCGCCGGGCGCGCGGCGCCGCGGGCGTGGCGGAATTGGCAGACGCACCGGATTTAGGTTCCGGCGACGCAAGTCGTGGGGGTTCAAGTCCCTCCGCCCGCACCAGTCAGGCCGAGCCTGAGGACGAGTTATTTGACGGCCGAGGCCGTCGCGAGAGGACGACATGCAGGTCACCGAAACCCACGCCGAAGGCTTGAAGCGCGGCTTCCGCGTCCACTTGGCCGCGGCCGAACTCGTCGAGCGTCTCGACGGCCAGCTCGCCGAGCTGCGCGGCAAGGCGCAGATCAAGGGCTTCCGTCCCGGCAAGGTGCCGCTCGCCCACCTCAAGCGCCTCTACGGCCGCTCGGCGATGGCCGACGTGGTGCAGGACGCCGTCAACGAGGCGAGCCGCAAGATCGTGGCCGACCATGGCCTGCGCCTCGCCCAGGAGCCGCGCGTCGAACTGCCCAAGGACGAGGCGGAAGTCGCCCGCGCGCTCGAGGCCAAGGGCGACCTCGCCTTCGACGTGGCGGTGGAAGTGCTGCCGAAGTTCGAGGTCGGCGCGCTCGACGACCTCGCGCTGGAGCGCCCGGTCGCCCCGGTGGAGGACGCGCAGGTAGACCGCGCGATCGACGGGCTGGCCGAGCGCCTGCGCGAGTACAAGGCGCGCGACGCCGGCGCGGGCGCGCAGAAGGGCGACCGCCTGACGATCGACTTCGCCGGAGAGATCGACGGCAAGCCGTTCGAGGGCGGCAAGGGCGAGGGCATCAAGGTCAAGCTCGGCTCGGGCGAGTTCATTCCCGGCTTCGAGGATGCGCTGGTCGGCGCCAAGGCGGGCGACAAGCGCCGCGTCTCCTCGCGCTTCCCCGACGAATACGCCAACGCCGCGCTCGCCGGAAAGCCGGCCGAGTTCGACGTCGAAGTCCGCGCCGTCGAGGCGCCCGAGGCGATGGCGCTCGACGACGACTTCGCCAAGAAGATGGGCTTCGAATCCGCCGAGGCGATGCGCGCGGCGGCCCGCGGCAGCATCGAGGCCGAGCACGCGCGCGCCTCGCGCGACAAGGTCAAGCGCCAGCTGCTCGACCGGCTCGACAAGCGCTATTCGTTCGACCTGCCCGAGGGGCTGGTCGACCAGGAGTTCCAGAACATCTGGCGCCAGGCGGAGACCGAGCGCGGCGCGTCGGGCCGGAGCTTCGCCGACGATTCCACCACCGAGGAGGAGGCGCGCGCCGACTTCCGCCGCATCGCCGAGCGTCGCGTGCGGCTCGGCCTGTTGCTCGCCGAGGTCGGCGACAAGGCGAAGGTGGAGGTCACCGACCAGGAGATGACGCAGGCGTTGATCGAGCGCGCCCGCGCGTTCCCCGGCCGCGAGAAGGAAATCTGGGACTTCTACCGCAAGAACCCGCAGTCGCTCGCCGAACTGCGCGCGCCGATCTACGAGGAGAAGGTGGTCGACCACCTGATCGGGCAGGCCAAGGTCACCGAGCGCACGGTGACGCGCGAGGAGCTGACCAGGATCGAGGACTGAGCCGGGCGTCCGGCGGAAGTTTGCGCTAACCTGCGCCCCGGGACCCGCGGTCCCGGGGCGTTTCCATGATCATCCGGCAGCTCGCCTATCTCGACGCGCTCGCCCGCGAGCGGCATTTCCGCAAGGCGGCCGAGGCCTGCAACGTCTCGCAGCCGACGCTTTCGGCGGCGATCGCGCAGCTCGAGCGGGAGTTCGGCGCGCAGCTGGTCGCGCGCGGCCGCCGATTCGAGGGGCTGACGCGCGAGGGCGAGGCGGTGCTCGCGCACGCGCGCCGCGTGCTCGCCGAGGTCGACGCGATGGGCGACGCGCTGGCCGAATTGCGCGAGGGCATCGGCGGCCGGCTGACGATCGGCGCCGTGCCGACCGCGCTGCCGATGATCGCGGGCGTCACGGCGCCGTTCCTCGCGCGCTATCCGGGCGTCGCCCTGACGATCCTCTCGCAGACCTCGGTCGAGATCCAGCGCGGCCTCGACGCGTTCGAGATCGACGTCGGCCTCACCTATCTCGACAACGAGCCGCTCGAACGCGTCGTCTCGAAGCCGATCTACGTCGAGGGCTATCTGCTGCTCACGCGCGCCGACGGACCGCTGGCTTCGCGCGACGAGATCGGCTGGGCGGAGGCGGCGCGGCTGCGACTGTGCCTGCTCACGCCCGACATGCAGAACCGCCGCATCGTCGACGGCACGTTCCGGTCGGTCGGCGCCGCGCCGGTCCCCGTGATGGAGACGAACTCGATCTTCTCTCTGGTGTCGCACGCCGGCGTGGAGGGCCTCGCGAGCGTCGTCTCCGAACCGGTCGTGGATTTCATCGGCCTGCCCGCCGGCGTGAAGGCGCTGCGGCTCGTCAAGCCGATGGCGCGGCGTACGGTCGGCCTCGTCGCCGCCGACCGCACGCACATGCCGCCCTTGGCGCGCAAACTGTTCGAACTGGCGCGCCCGTTGCCGCCGCGGCGCGACGGAAACGGCGAAGCGACGACGAAACGTCGATAGACATCGTCTATCGAG
>JAGWKJ010000281.1 GCA_028865375.1 Hyphomicrobiales bacterium
GACCCGGTTGCCCAGCCGCTCGGCGACGGGGATGACGATCTGCGCGGTGGTGGGCGCCTTGTCGTTCTGCTTGGCGACCAGCGCCTCGTATTGGGCGACGCGCGCCTTGCTCTTGGCCTGGCGGGCGCGCGGCGAGGAGGCGATCCATTCGCTTTCCGCCTCGATCGACTTCTGCCTCGCGGCTTCCTCGCGGCCTTCCTGCTCGAGCCGCTTCTGCTTCTGCTTCAGCCAGGACGTGTAGTTGCCCTCGTAGGGAATGCCCCGGCCGCGGTCGAGCTCGAGGATCCAGCCGGTCACGTTGTCGAGGAAATACCGGTCGTGGGTGACGATCAGGATCGCGCCCTTGTAGGCGCGCAGGTGGCCTTCGAGCCAGTTCACGGTCTCGGCGTCGAGATGGTTGGTCGGCTCGTCGAGCAGCAACAGCTCGGGCGCCTCCAGCAGCAGCTTGCACAGCGCGACGCGGCGCCGCTCGCCGCCCGAGAGCGTCGTCACGTCGGCCTCGTCGGGCGGGCAGCCGAGGGCGTCCATCGCCTGTTCGACCTGGCTTTCGAGGTCCCACAGGCCCTTGGCCTCGATCTCGTCCTGCAACCGCGTCATCTCGTCGGCGGTCTCGTCGGAATAGTTCATGGCGAGTTCGTTGTAGCGGTCGAGCACCGCCTTCTTGGCGGCGACGCCGAGCATGGCGTTGCCCTTGACGTCGAGCGTCTCGTCGAGCTTGGGCTCCTGCGGCAAATAGCCCACGCGCACGCCGTCGGCGGTGAAGCCCTCGCCGACGAAATCCTTGTCGAGACCCGCCATGATGCGCAATAGGGTCGACTTGCCGGAACCGTTGACGCCGAGCACGCCTATCTTGGCGTCGGGGTAGAAGGCGAGGTGGACGTTGTCGAGGACCTTCTTGCCGCCGGGCCAGGTCTTGGTCAGGCCCTGCATGTGATAGACGAATTGATGGGCGGCCATTGCGCTCGCGTCCTCGTGTCCTTCGGAGATGGGCGGACGCCTAACAGGGCCGCCGCGACGGGTCAAAACGGGATTTGACGGGCACTTCGCCCGCGAGCGATCGCAAGCATCTGGGAGACGCACGTGTCCGACGATCTGGCCCCGCCTCACTTGGCCCCGCCGAACCGGGCGCCGTCCCAGCCCATGCCGCCCTCGCCGCCGCGCGGACCGGAACCCGCGATCGTCGCGCCGGCCCCGCCGGCCGTTCCGCCGATCGACCGCCGCGTGCCGCTGGTGCGCGCGGACGCCGGCCGCGAGGCGGCGGACGCGATGCCGTTCGCCCGCCTGCTCGGCGACCTGCTCGTGCATCGCGACGCCCAGACGCCGCTGGCGGTGGCGCTGGACGGCGCGCCGGGCGCGGGCAAGAGCGCGCTGGGCGACCGCGCGATCGAGGTCGCGCGCGCCTTCGCCGCCAAGGCGACGCCAGAAGGTCCGTTCCTGCACGCGGTGGCGACCGCCACCGTCGACGCCGCCGCGGTGGCCGAACGCCCCGCCGCCGGCGCGGCCGAAGCGCTGCACGCCGCGCTCGGGCGGGTCGACACGGCCGGCGTCGCCCATGGCGCGCTCGCCGACAGGCTGGCGGCCGCCGGGCTCGACCCGCGCGCTGCCGCGGAAGCCGCCGACCAGAAACTGGAGGCGGTGACGCAGCGGCTCGACGCCGAACGGCAGGCGCAGATCGACCTCAACGCGCGGCGCGCCGGCCTCGTCGACGCGTTGCTCGCCGAAGGCGGCGGTTCGCGGTTCGACGCCTTCGCGCGCGCGCGCCGCCCCTCCATCGAGCGGCGGATGCGCGCCGCGGGACAAGTGCAGGGCGAGCCCTTGGCCGATTTCCGCCGCATCGTGGGCGAGATGGCGGAGACGAAGGCGGGCGTCGCGCCGGCCGCGTTCGGCCGAGCCGTGCTCGCGACCGGCGGACAGAAAGGCCTGCTCGCCTATGCCGTGATCCTCGGCGCGATCGGCATGGGCCTCTCGGCGCTGGCCGGCGGCGCCGGTCTGGGCTGGCTCGGCGCGCAGGGCGACTATGGCGCGCGCGCCGCCGCCTTCCTCGGCGGCCAGGCGCATCGGCTCTCGCTCGCCGCGACCGCGGCCTTCGCGCTCGCCGCGTCGCTGGCGCTGCTCAACCTGGCGCGTTCGGCCGGGTTCGCCGCGCTCGTCTCGCGCGGCGTGTCCCTGCTCGCGGGCGAACGCGACGAGCGCAAGACGGAAATCGAGGCGGCCGCCGCCGACCGCGCGCGCCGCGTCGGCAAGCTCGACCTCGACGCGGATGCGGCGCGCCGCCGCGCCGAGGCCGCCCATGCCGAGATCGGCCGAGCTCCGGTCGCGTCGTCCGCGCCGGCCTTCGCCGGCGGCGCGGCGAGCCCCGAGCGCGCCGCGCTCGCCTTCCTCGAAGCGTTGTCGGAAGCGATGACGGGCGCTCGCACGCCCGGCGCGCCCGCGGTCGGCCTCGACCCCGCGCCCTCGGCGCCCCAGCGGGCGATCGTGTTCGTCGACGGCTTCGAGCGGCTCGCGCCCTCGGTGGCGCTCGGCGTGGCGGGCGCGCTGCACCAGGCGTTGGCGCGGCCCGGCTTCGCCATCCTGTGGTCGCTCGACTCGCGCGCGCTCACGGCCGACGCCGGCGATGCCGCCGGCGCGCGCGCCGCGCTCGACCGCTTCGCGCAGATCCCGGTCGACGTGGCCGCCGCCACCGAATTCGACCCCGCCGATTTCGCGCGCCGGCTCGTCGAACCCGGCGCCGCGCCGGCGTCCGCGCCCGTTTCGCTCGGCGTCTCGACCTTCCGCTCCGCGCGCGCGCAGAAGACCGTCGACCTGATCGCCGCGCTCGCGCCCGTCGCCGGCGCGACGCCGCGCGCGGTCAAGCGCTTCGTCAACCGGTTCCAGGTGGCGCGCGCGGCGGGCGAAGGCTCGGCCGGCGCGCTGGCGCTGGCGCTGGCGATCCAATGCTCGGAGGATCGCGGCCTCGCCAAGGCGTTCGATGCCATGCTGGACGCCCCGCCCGACGCGCTGCCGCCGCAGGACCCCGATCCGTTCCGGCTCGCCGAGGCCCTGCGCCGGATGCGCGCGGCGGGCGACGACCCGACCATCGGCGAACTGCGCCGCGCGCGCGCCTCGGCTCGCCGCTTCGCGTGGGCGGCGTGAACGCGGTCCCGACGCGCCGCTTCGCGACGCCGGCGCAATTCGCGCAAGCCGGCGTCGCCGGCCGCGGGACGCCCGCC
>JAGWKJ010000282.1 GCA_028865375.1 Hyphomicrobiales bacterium
CGCCTTGACGAGGCGGCCGACGCGGCGCGCCACCGTGAGCAGGATCGTGTCGCCGAGCGAGAGCCCGACCGCCTCGTTGACCTGCTTGAAACGGTCGACGTCGATCAGCATCACGGCGGGCCTTTGCCCGCCGGCCTGCGCGCCCGCGACCGCAGCGGCGAGCCGGTCGAGGAACAATTCGCGGTTGGGCAGGCCCGTCAGGTGGTCGTTCACCGCGTCCTGCAGCAGGCGCTCCTCGGCCGTCTTGGCCTCGGTCACGTCCGACAGCGTGCCCACGACGCGCGCCACCTCGCCGTCGCCGCCCACCACCGGCCGCGCCTTCAGCGTGAACCAATGATGGTGGCCGTCGACCGCGCGCAGGCGGAAGTCGATGTTGATGCGGCCGCGCCGGCTCTCCAGCAGGCCGTCGAGCGCGGCGGCGTAGCGGTCGCGGTCGAAGGGATGCAGCAGTTCGAGCCAGGCCGACGCCGGCCCTTCGAGCGCGCCGCGCTTGAGGCCGAGAAGCTGCGTCGCCTCGGGCCCGACGTGGACGTGGTCGCCCGGCACGTCCCAGTCGAACTCGACGTCGCCCGAGCCGATCAGGGCCAGCGCCTTGCGGTCCTTGTCGCCGAGCGCGCCCGGCGTGAGGCCGCCCGCCGCGATCGCGTATTGGAACACGGTCAGCGCGACGAGCAGGATGACGAGCGTCAGCGCGCCCATCAACGCCGGCTCGACGAAATCGTTGCGCACGGCGCCCAGCACCGTCAGCGCGGCGGCGAAGATCCAGCCGAGCCAAGCGATCCAGGCCGGGATCAGCATCAGCGCGCGCTCGGAGCCGTGGGTGGCGAGATAGACGACGAGCATCAGGCCCAGCACCGCCACCGCGGCGAGCGACATCCGCGCCACGCCCGCCGCCACCGGGGCGTTCCAGACCGCGAGCGCGGCCAGCGCCAGCGCCGCGACGATCCAGGCCGCCGTGACGCGCGAATAGCGCACGTGCCAGCGGCTGAGGTTGAGGTAGGAGAAAAGGAACACGATCAGCGTCGCCGACAGCATCGCCTCCGCGCCGGCGCGCCAGATCGCGTCGGTGGCGTCGGTGCCGCCGAACATGCGGCGCCAGAAGCCGAAGTCGATGCAGGCGTAGGCGAGCGCGGTCCAAGCCAGCGCCGCGGCGGCGGGGAACACGACCGCGCCGCGCACGACGAACACGATCGTCAGGAACAGCGCGAGCAGGCCGATCACGCCGATCACCACGCCCTGGTAGAACGTGAGCTCGCGCGTCGCGGTCTGGAAGGCGTCGGGCCGCCACAGGTAGAGCTGCGGCACGTCGGGCTGGCCGAGCTCGGCGACGTAGGTGACGGTCGAGCCCGGGTCGAGCGTCAGCGTGAACACGTCGGCGTCCTGCGAGGCCGTGCGCCGCGGCGCGAAGCCTTGGCTCGCCGTGACCGCGACGATGCGCCGCCCGCCGAGGTCTGGCCAGACCACGCCCGAGCCGGCCATCCGGTAGTGCGGGGCCACCAGCAGTCGCTCCACCTGCTGTCCCGTGTCGTTGGTCAGCGCGAAGGCGATCCAGCGGGCGTGGCCGCCCGCGCGCAAGGCGCTCACCTCGATCATGCGCGACACGCCGTCGGCGCCCGGCGCCGTGGGCACGCTCAGCGTGTCGCCCTTGGCGGCGTAGGTCCGGAACGCGTGCGTGAGGTCGATGGCGATCGCGTCCGACGTCACGCGCACCGAATCGAGCGCGGCCGCCGAAGCCGGCGCGGCCGCCGCGAGTAGCGCGACGAGGCCGAACGCGAGCGCGCGCAACGCGCCGAAAGCGCGGATCAACGGTCGCCCTCGAGCTTGGCGAACGTCAGGTGATCGCGCCAGCGGCCGTCGATCTGGAGATAGGACCGCGCGAGACCCTCGCGGCCGAAGCCGTTGGCCGCGAGCAGCGCGGCCGACGCGGCGTTCTCGGGCAGGCAAGCGGCTTCCATGCGGTGCAGGCGCAGCGTCTCGAAGGCGTAGCGGCAGGCGGCGGCGACGGCGCGCGTCATGTGTCCCTTTCCGGCGTGGCGCTCGCCCATCCAGTAGCCCAGCGTCGCGGCCTGCGCGACGCCGCGCCGGATCTGGCCGATCGTCAGGCCGCCGAGCAGCGCGCCGTCGGCTTCCGCGAAGATCAGTAGCGCGATCGCTTCGTCGCGCGCCATGTCGTCGGAATTGCGGCGCACGCGGCGCCGGAACGCGCCGCGCGTCAGGTCGTCGGCGGGCCAGGTGGGTTCCCACGGCTGCAGGAAGTCGCGACTGGCGGCGCGCAGCGTCGACCACGCGTCGTAATCGTCGCCGACCGGCGGGCGCAGATAGAGCCCTTCGCCGCGCACGAGCGGCGCGGGTTCGAACGCGCGCGAGAGCCGGAACAAGGCCATCTCAGGAGACGCCCCCGGCGAGCCGCGCGGCGACGGCCGCCGCGTCGAGCCAATCGCCCTTGGGGCCCACCAGCGCCACCGACGGCGGACCCGACAGCATGCCGGCGCCGACCGCGCGCACGTCCTCGACGCCCAGCGCGTCGATCCGGGCGGCGACCTCGGCGGGCGGAATCGCGCGGCCGTGGACGAGCAGCTGGCGCGACGCGAGGTCGGCGCGCGCGGGCGAGGATTCGGTGGCCGCCAGCAGAGCCACCTTCATCTGCGCCTTGGCGCGCGAAAGCTCCGCCTCGTCGAGGCCGCGCGCGGTCTCGGCCAGCGTGTCGAGCGCGGCGCGCGCGAGTTCCGCGACGTCGCCCGGCGCCGCGCCGGCCGAAAAGCCGAACAGTCCCGCGTCGGCGAAAGTCCAATGGAACGCCTGCACCGAATAGGCGAGGCCGCGCTTCTCCCGCACTTCCTGGAACAGGCGCGAGGACATGCCCCCGCCCGCCGCGGTGGCGAAGGCGTGCGCCGCGTAATTGCCGTCCTCGCGCGCGCCGCGGCCGGGAAAGCCGATCACGATCTGCGATTGTTCGGTGCGGCGCTTCACGCGCTTCTCGCCCCCGACGTAACGCGCCGCCGGCTCCTCGGCGCCCGGCGCGCCGGCGCCGAAGCCGCCGAAGCGCCGCGACGCCTCCTCGAACAGCGCGTCGGGTTCGACCGCGCCCGAGGCCGCCACCACGATGCGCGGCGCGGCATAGGCGCGGCCGAGATAGCCCGCCACCGCGTCGCGGTCGAAGCCGTTGACGCTGGCGGGCGAGCCCAGGATGGGCCGGCCGATCGCCT
>JAGWKJ010000283.1 GCA_028865375.1 Hyphomicrobiales bacterium
GCGCGTTCGAGCGTCGCCGCGGCGACCGTGATTTCGCGATGGGCGGACCGCGAGAGGCCCGCGCCGCTTCCAGTCGGCGACTGGAAGCGGTTGTCGGCGGCCGTCTCCGCGTTGACGCGAAAGCGGTGCGGCCGGACCATGACGACGGCGGCGGCGGCCTGCACGGCGCCTGCCGACGCGGTCATCGCCCCTGCCCGTCGGGCTTGGCGCGCATCAGCATGCCGAACAGGTCGCGCGGATCGTCGGGGTCGGCGAGCATGTCGATGTCCCGGCGGAACGGCGTTCCCTTGATCTTGTCGCGCACGTAGCGCAACGCGGAGAAATCCTCCACCGCGAAGCCCACGCCGTCGAACAGCGTGATCCGGCGGGGGTCGCGGCGGCCCGGCGCCTCGCCGCGCAGGACGCGCCAGAGCTCGGTGACGGGGAAGTCCGGGGGCATGACTTGGATCTCGCCCTCGACGCGGGTCTGGGGCGCGTATTCGACGAACACGTCGGCGCGCGCGAGGATGTCGCGGTGCAGCTCGGTCTTGCCCGGGCAGTCGCCGCCGATCGCGTTGAGATGCACGCCGGCCCCCACCATGTTGTCGGTCAGCACGGTGGCGAAGGCCTTGTCGGCCGTGCAGGTGGTGACGATCTGCGCGCCCTCCACCGCCGATTGCGCCGAGGCGCAGGCGACCGCCGCCACGCCGGCGCCGGCGAGGTTGCGCGCCGTCTTGGCCGTCGCCGCCGGATCGACGTCGTAGAGCCGCACGTCGGCGATCCCCAGCGTCGCCTTCATCGCCAGCGCCTGGAACTCCGCCTGCGCGCCGTTGCCGATCAGCGCCATGGTGCGGGCGCCCTTGGGCGCGAGCAGGCGCGCGGCCATCGCCGAGGTCGCGGCGGTGCGCAGCGCGGTCAGCAGCGTCATCTCCGCCAACAGCACGGGGTAGCCGGTGGCGACGTCGGCGAGCAGGCCGAGCGCGGTGACGGTCTGCAGGCCGCGCTTCACGTTGGCGGGATGGCCGTTGACGTATTTGAAGGCGTAGAGCTCGCCGTCCGAGGTCGGCATCAACTCGATCACGCCGTCGCGCGAGTGCGAAGCGACGCGCGCGCGCTTGTCGAACGCCTCCCACCGGCGGAAGTCGGCCTCTATGGCGTCGGCGAGCTCGACCAGCATCGTCTCGATCCCGACGCGGTGGACGAGGCCCATCATGTCCTCGACGCTGACGAAGGGAACCAGCGCGCGGGCGGAAGGCGTCTGCGACATGTCGAAACTCCCATGCGTCGCGACGATAGTCCGCCGGCGGCGCTGGCGGAAATGGCAATTCGGCATTGACTCGCGCAGGAAATCGATCAATTTGTGCAATCATGTTGACATTTCCGCCAAGGCCGCGACGATGACCGCGAAATTCGTTCCCGATGAACTGGATCGCCGGATCGTGGCGCATCTGCGGGTCGACGGACGGGCGTCGCTGTCGAAGCTCGCGGCGGCGATCGGCGTCGCGCGCGGGACCGTGCAGAACCGGCTCGACCGCCTGCTCGACACGGGGACGCTGCTGGGGTTCACGGTCCGCGTCCGCGACGACAGCGCGGACGGCGCCGTCCGCGCGGTGATGCTGATCGGGGTCGTCGGCAAGTCGACGACGCAAGTCATCCGCAAGCTGCGCGGGATCCCGGAGATCAGCACGCTGAGCACGACCAACGGCAAGTGGGACCTCGTCGCCGACGTCCGCGCCGATGGCCTGTCGGACTTCGACCGCGTCCTGCGCGAGGTGCGCATGATCGAAGGCGTGTCGAGCAGCGAGACGAGCCTCCTGCTGTCGACGGTATGACGGACGCGGGGACGGCTCAGGCGACGCCGACCTCGGTGAGGGAGAAGTCGTCGCCCTTGAACAAGAGCGGTTCGCCGGTGCGGATCGCCAGCGCATAGGAAAAGCAATCGCCGAAATTCAATCCGGCCGCGTGGCGACCCTTGCCGAATCGCCGCCATGCGCGCCGCGCCACGTCGACGAGCGCGGCATCCGCCGCCACGATCTCCACGCCCCCCTTGTGAAGCCACAGGTCGAAATCGCGACCGCCGGCCTCGCCAAGGCGCGTTTCGAGGACCATCGCGATTTCGAGAGCGGTGGGAGCCGACATCAGGCGCACGGGGTCGGCGGCGATCTTGCGCTCCAAATCGGGTGCGTCCGGCTCGCCCTTGGCGATGGCGACGACGGCGGACGCGTCGATCACCATGTCAGGACGGGAGCCCGTCGTCGCCATAGCCGAGGATGGCGTCCGCGGGGCGGTCGTCCAACACGGGCAGGCCCGTCCAATGTCGGCGGATCGTCGCGAGATCTTCGAGCACCGCCGCCCCCCGATCGTCGACGCCCACCCGACGCAGGCGTTCCTCCAAGGCGCGCCTCGTCGCCAGCGTGAGGCTCTCGCCAGTCTTGCCGGCCAACGCGCGGGCCAGACGTTCGGTCTCGGGGTCCTTGATGTGGAGGGGCATCGAACCCTCCTTTCCACCATTCTATGGATTTTCCACCTTCAGGGGCAACCGACCATCGTTTGCCGATGAATCGACCGTGCGTTGGATCGAGGACGGTGGGGGCGGCCGTCGGCCGCCCCTTGATCCTTCAATTGTCCAAGAAGCTCCTGAGCTTCCGCGACCGGCTCGGGTGCTTGAGCTTGCGCAGCGCCTTGGCCTCGATCTGGCGGATGCGCTCGCGCGTCACCGAGAACTGCTGGCCGACCTCTTCCAGCGTGTGGTCGGTGTTCATGCCGATGCCGAAGCGCATGCGCAGCACGCGCTCCTCGCGCGGCGTGAGCGAGGCCAGCACGCGCGTCGTGGTCTCGCGCAGGTTGGACTGGATCGCCGCGTCGATCGGCAGGATCGCGTTCTTGTCCTCGATGAAGTCGCCGAGATGCGAATCCTCCTCATCACCAATGGGCGTCTCGAGCGAGAGCGGCTCCTTGGCGATCTTGAGGACCTTGCGCACCTTCTCCAGCGGCATGCCGAGCTTCTCGGCCAGCTCCTCCGGCGTCGGCTCGCGGCCGATCTCGTTGAGCATCTGGCGCGAGGTGCGCACGATCTTGTTGATGGTCTCGATCATGTGCACCGGGATGCGGATGGTGCGCGCCTGGTCGGCGATCGAGCGGGTGATCGCCTGCCGGATCCACCAGGTGGCGTAGGTCGAGAACTTGTAGCCGCGGCGGTACTCGAACTTGTC
>JAGWKJ010000024.1 GCA_028865375.1 Hyphomicrobiales bacterium
GCGTCGGCAAGTTGTCGATCACGAACGGGCCCGGCTGGACCTGCTGCGAATAGGCCTTGAACCCGCCGACGTAGACGTCGACCGTCGTGGGCACCGCCGCCGTGCCGCCGACATAGGCCTGCGGCGAGGTGACGAGATCGGGCCGGGTCGCGTAGCCGTGCGCGACCTGCAATCCGCCGAGCCGGATCGGCCGCGTCCACGACAGCCCGCCCGATATCGTGTCGCCCGCGACGTAGCTCATGCCGCGAAGGCCGTCGACCGTGGTCCAGGTCGTGTCGAGCCGCGTGGCGGTCGGCTTGGGCGAATTGGGCGTGACGCCGACGATTTCCGATTGCGTCAGCGCGCCGAGGCCGGAAAAGAACCGGCCCGAAAGCGTCGCCGAATAATCGCTCGACAGCGCGTCCGACGTGGCGCTTCCGCGCAGGCCCGACGCGAACACGTCGTAGTTCAGCGCGACCCCGACGCCCGAAGTCGGCGTCGGCGCGTCCCGGCGGCCGCCGCGCGCGTCGTAGACGCGCGGCGCCAGCGCGGCCAGCGGCGCCTCGAAGCGGATCGTCTGCGTCGACGCGTCATAGGTCCAGGTCACGCCGGCCAGCGAGGCGAGCGGAACCAGCGCGTCGGGAGGCCCCGACCCGGGCGCGCGTAACCCGATTTCCGCGAGGTCGCCCCGCGACGCCGAAAGCGCCCCGTCGGGGGCGCGCATGAAAGCCGCGATCAAGCCGGTCGGCCGGCCGTTCACGGTGACGGCGAGCTGGAGGTCGGCGACGACGGCGGACGCGACCCCGCGCAGGCCGATCGCCGCCGCGGTGGGCGGCGGAATCGCGGGCGACGGGGCGCCGAAGGCGCGACCGCCGTCGGTCGCCATCAGCGCCGCCAGCGCCAGCCGCGTGACGTCAGGGGCGAGCGACCGCATGGAGCTTCCCGAGGTCGCCCATCGCGTCGACGGTGGCGGCGCCGCCGGCGAAGCCGGTCACCTTGCCGCGCGCGACGAAGGTCACGCTGGAATGGGCGAGCGCGTATCCCGCGAGACCGCCGCCGAACCGCGCGACGTGACCGCGCGCGTCGCGCAGGACGAGCGCCGAAATCCGCACCCGCCGACCGCCGTCGTTGCGCGCGGTCAGCTTCAACGCGCCCCCCGACTTGGAATAGGTCCACGTCAACTTCGGCGGGCCGAAGGTCGCGGGCTCGAAGAAGGCGGGCACCAGATAACGGAGCGCAAGGCGCACGCCGGACGTCGCATGCGTGGGGTCGGGCAATTCGTCGATCACGACACGGTAGGATTCCTCTCCGTCGATCGGCGCGGTCGACACGCGCACGACCCGCAGCGCGTAGGTCGAGCCCGGCGGCATCGTCAGCAGCGGCGGCGATGCCACCACCGCGCCGGTCGCGTCATACAGGTCCACGCCGTGCGTCTGCGTCCATCGAAAGACGCGCACCTGCGCGTTCAGCGGCGTCGTGCCGGCGTTGCGAAGGTTGACGATGCCGGCCGCGCCGGGCGCCGGCACGTCGACCAGGACCGGAGCGATTTCGAGCGAAGCTGCGACGGCGCATGGCGAGGCGAAGGCGAAGCCGGCGGCGAGGATGCAGGCAACCGCGTATGATCCATTGCGAATCATGGAGATCCGTCGGGTTGGAGTGTGCGACTTGCCCGGAGGAACCGTCGCGCTTTGCGGGCATGTCGGCGCACGCGAAAACCGTGACGCGACATCCAGGTGAACGAATCGTGGTTACGGGAACGTTAACGTCGCTGGGACGTGTCACTCGCGTGCCATGACCTCGGAGCAAATCAGCGTTCAACTATTTGATATTAAACGTTTTTATATTTGCAAGCCCGGCCGGACGCGGCGCGGGCCAACCCGAAGGCGGTTACCTTCGACGCTCAATGCAATTCGACATGCCGAATATGCGAATCAGCTCGACGGATCGTCCGATGATGACGGCCGTGTCGAGCCGCGACAGATCGCACGCGCCGACAATTCGCGTTGCAGCCACCATTCGAGGCTCGCCATCTCTCGACGCCACTAAGCCAAGCCCTTGATCGGGGAGCCAAGCGGCTCCTTTGCCGAATTTTGGGCCCGCGTGCCGTCGACGCGATCATTCACATAGGTATTCGCCCGAACCAACGATCTCAGCGCGGCCGCCGGCTTACCAAAATAATACCCTTGGCCGTAATCGCACCCAAGTCCTCGAACGAGCTCCAATTGCGTCAAGGTCTCGATGCCTTCGGCAACGACCTTCATGTTCAAACTTTTCGCCAAATTGATAATCATCTTTATGATCGACACGTTCGCATCCGCTTCGCTCTTGATTTCCCGCACGAACGAACGGTCAATCTTTATGATATTGACCTCATGCTTGGCGAGATACCTCAATGCGCTAAATCCGGTTCCGAAATCGTCGATGGACAGCAATATCCCATGATTTACGAATTGGCTGAAGTTTTTGATGGTCCATCGGTCGCTCATCACCAACAGGGATTCCGTTATTTCGACGATCAATTGCTGTGGCTTGATTCCGTATTCTTCCATTGTCTCAATGACGTATTTGGAAAATCCTTCAACCTGAAACTGCTTCGCGGAACAATTTACGGCGATCGACACGTTTGCCGGGCAATTGGCCAGATGTTCGCACGCAGTTCGAATGACCCAATTCCCGATCTCCGTAATCAAATTCGATTCCTCTGCGATCGGAATAAATTCCATGGGGCTAATTATGCCGCGAACGGAATGATTCCAGCGAATGAGCGCTTCGAATTTCGTAATTTTCATGTCAGTGAAATCAACGATGGGTTGGAAATACAACTCGAACTCGCCACGACCGACGGCGCGCGGCAACCCATCGATAATGTCTCGCCGCAATTTCATTTTCTCGAACAACGCCGGCTTGAAGAACGAATACGAACCGCGCGCGCTTGATTTTGCGTCATACAGCGCCAAATCCGCTCGGGCGAGAAGTTCGCTCGACGTATCGGCGTCCGACGGAAAGCACGCGACACCCACAGTTCCCCCGACGGCCAAATCCAACGATCCGTTTTTGATCGGCCGCGCAAGCTCCAAGCACAGACGCGACGCGAACGCGACCGCCTCGCCGTGCCGATATGCGTAATGCAAGACGACAAACTCGTCACCGCCGAGTCGTGCCGCGAATTCATCATCCCGCAAACTGGTTTTCAGGCGGCTCGACACTTCTTTCAGAATTGCGTCTCCCGTCGGATGTCCAAATGAATCGTTGATTTCCTTGAACCTATCCAAATCGATAATGTGCAAAACGACGTCGCGGCCATCAGCGCCGTTTCCGCAGCGATGTTCGAGTTCCTTCAAAAACGCCTTGCGGTTTGGCAATCCGGTCAATGAATCGACGTGCGCGGATTCGATCATTTTCGCGTCGACGTGGCGTCTGGATTTAATGATCGCCAACATTCCCGCCAGCAATAATAATGTTGCCATTATGGACAGCATGTTATACTGAGCGTGCTTTGCGTCCGCTGCGTGTTGTCGATCGGTCAAATTGATCGCGGTCAAGATCGTGAGCGGCCACTTATTCATAGATTTTTTAGTTTGCAAAATATTATCGTTTTGATACTCATTGCTGTCGTCGATGGTGGAACCGGTGCGTGCTGCAATGTCGCCATACCCGCCGCGCACGACTTTATCCAAGCTGCCGAACACGATCAGCGAGGCGTCTTTGGGGATCTCCAAATTGCTGTGCATTTTTTCGAATACGTTCGTATTTACGGACACGACGGCGACGCCGTCGAAATTATTGTTTGCGTCGAATAACGGCTTCGTAAATTGAATGACCCACTGCTTTGACACGCGCCCAAAGATCGGAACGCTGATATACAACTCATTCAATCGGTAATTGAGTTTTTGAAATTTGAAATGCGCGCGGTCACTAAGATCGATTATTTTCGTCGGAGTTTGCGCGGTAGTGCTAGTCGTCAGTATGCCATACTTATTTATCATGGCCAACTGCACGTCATAAGAATTTTTAAGGCTGCTAATAGAAATAATGTCACCATCGGTAAAATTGATCTGATGATGATGAAGATATTGGATTATGCTCAGCGATTGGTCTATGTTTTTGATCATGTCGTGTAATTTTTGCTTGACGCGATGCGTCAATTTTGACGCCTGTTGCTTGGCGTTTATTTTAATTTCAAGATTTTCACTGTTTATTTGCGAGGACGTGAACGCCCAAAGGACGCCGATCAAGATGATACCTGCCACGGCAATGGCGCCGTCAGTGATTATGACGGACAGCAAGAGCCGCTTGGACGACGCGGTCGTTGGGCGTTTTTTGGCATTTTTGGTCGACGTTGCCATGCGATCTTCCCGGCTTTTATTTTGTCGTGTGGCGCGGTGCAATTACATGGCTGGATGTTCGCAATTTTAAATACCGTGTTTTGATCGTACCCCGATTTGATCTTTGAGTTTACCTTGATGGAAGTATGATTTTGCGGCTCCTTAATTCCACCGCGGTAGTCGGTAGAACCTAGATTACGCAAGGATGTTACTGAGTTTCTGTTAAATTTTGGTTTTGGCGGCGGGCGGTTTTGGCGAGGGCCAATCCAAATGACGCCGTTACACTTCGGGGCGAGGTGAAATATGTCGCGTCCACCGTTCCTCATGCGTTTTCGACTGATTTGAATCACGTTGCCGGTCATGGCGGCGAACACCCGGCTTGCCGATCGCGACGCGAGGGGAGTGTCCTTCACGGTCGGGCCGTCGGCTGCCGGATCGGGGCTCGGTCGCGCAAGAGGCCTCGGCGGCGCGACTCGCGACCGCGTTCGCCCGCCGCTAAGGTGAGGGCAGCCGGAGATCCTCCCTTGACCGCCAAGCCCATCGTGGACCGCCCCTCCAACGACGACGACCTCCGGGCCGCCATCCGCTCCGCCCGCGCCGAATATGCCGAGCGCGACGACGCGCTTTCGGCGCTGCGGGGCGCCGAAGTCGCCAGGCTCGAGGTGCTTGAGGATGCGCTTCGGCCCGTGGTGGCGCAGGCGCCGCATGGCGTCGACCTGTTCGACCTCGGCATGACCCACGGCGAAAAGCCGCGGCTCTTCGTCGACACGGTGGCGTTCTTCGAGCTGGGGCGGGATCGCCGGACCTATGCCTTTTTCCAGGACACCCGCGGCGGCCGAATGAAGCTGGCGCAATCCGACGACGTCTCCGCCATGACGCGGGCGGCGACGCAATACGTGGCGCGCCGGTTGGTCGAGCGCGAGCGCGCGCTGGCGGCGGATGCCGACCCTATCCCCGTCGAAGCTTCCGCCGGCCTCGCCCGGACGCCCCGGGCCGCCGTTCCCGCCGCGACGGAGGTCGCGGCGCCGGGACGGAAAGGCAAGGCGCGCGGACGCGCGTCGCGGGCGCTCGAATTCGTCGTCGATTTCCTGGGCGCGGCGGCGCTGGCGGCGATCGTCGTGGTGGGCGTCTGGCAAATGTGGAAGCACGGCACGGAATGGTTCGCGCCGATCGTCGAGCGCCTCAGACGCTGAAGGCCGCCGTCTCCGCGACCGCGACCGGCGCTTCGCGCGACGCGGCCCGACGGACGCAGGAAATGCGCCAGGTCCCCGGCGCGCCGTCGATGTCGAACAGGTGATAGGCCGCGCGCGCCAGACGTCCCATCGCGGAGGCCGACGGCACGCCCACGACGGGCACCGCGCCGCCCGACGCCAAGCCGCAGCGGGCGCTGGCGACATGGGCGACGCTGGCCCGATGGTTGTGGCCGTGCAGCACGAGTTCCGCGCCTTCCGTCGCGATCGCGGCCTCGAAGGCGCGCGCGTCGACGAGGCCGCGGCCCGCGCGCGATCCCGAGCGGTGCGGTGGATGATGGATCATCACGACGCGGGCGAGCCCGTCCTCTCGCGCGCGCCTCAGCAGGGTCGCGAGGCCCGCGCATTGCTCCGCGCCCCGCCGTCCCGAGGCGACGAACGGCGCGCGCGGCACGCCCGACGACAGGCCTATCAGCGCGACCCGGCCGCGTCGCCGGAGGTAAGGGAACACGGCGGCCACGCCGTCGTCGCCGGTGGTGAAGGGCGCGAAGGCGCTCGCCAGACGGCCCGACGCCTTGCGGACGTAGGCGTCGTGGTTGCCCGGCGTGAAGCTCACGTCGGCCGCGTCGCCGAGCGTTTCGAGCCAGGCGACGGCGGGCGGAAATTCGGCCGGCAGCGCGAGGTTGAGCACGTCGCCCGTCATCGCCACGTGGTCGGGCCGCTGCGCGCGCAGGTCGGCGACGATGGCGCCCAGCGCGGCCATGTCGTGGGTGCGGTCGCGGCCGCGTCGCCAATTGACGTAACCGGTCAGCCGCTTGCCGGCGAGCTCGCGCAAGCGCGGCTTGGGCAGCGGGCCGATATGGGCGTCCGACAGGTGGGCGAGCAGGAAGCCCATCGCCGCGGCCCGCTATTTCGACGCGATCTTCGGTTCCGCCCGGCCGAAGATGACGCGCGACAGCGCCGCTTGGAGCGGATCGCCGGTCCAGGCCTGGGTCACGAAATCGAGGTGGTTCAGGTTCTGCCCCGCGTCGAGGAACGAGACGACGCCCGGTCCCAGCGAGTCCGGCAGGCCGCTGGCGTAGGGCACGTGGTCGGCGTCGAGCAGCGCGCGGATCTTGTCGTTGCTGTCCTTGGAGGATTGCGAATAGGCGCTGAAGAAGAAGGCGCGGTCGCGGTTGTCCTCGATCCAGTTCGCGAACTTGTCCTCGTTGCCGTAGACGCCGTCGAGCAGGATGACGCCGCGCACGCGCGACCCCGCCGTGGCGAGCGAATAGGCGGCCGGGTAATAGCCGCCGCTGTAGACGACGAGGATCACCGGCATGCGCGCGAAGGCGCGCTCGGCCGCGGCGCCGCCGCCGTAGGTCTTGGCGAGGCGGCGCGAGGTCTCGTCGAGGAAGGCGCGGAAATAGCCGGGCGTCCAGAAATTGCCGGCGCTGGAATCGAGCGCGTCGACCGCGAATTGCGGCGCGACGAGCACCGCGTTCAGGCCCGAATGCGCGACTTGCCAGGGCACCTGCTGGCGGTTCAGCACGTCGCGTTCCAGCGTCGCCTGGTTGCCGTGGAAGAACACGACCAGCGCGCCCGGCGCGCGGATGTCGAACGTCTCGGGGATCGCCGTCAGCACGCGGCGATCGGAATAGGTCTCGTCTTCCCAATAGACGCCGCCGCGCGGCGAAGTATGACCGCGCCTGCCGTCCTGATTCACGTCGAGGAACGGCTTGCCGGTGTCGGGTATGGCCCCGTCATAGGGGAACGGCGTGTGGGCGAAGGCGACCAGCGAATCGCCGGCCTTGGTCGCCTCGGGCGAACCGATCACGATCTGCGGTTGGGTCGTTCCCGCGCATCCCGCCAAGATCGCCGCTCCAAAAGCGAAGGCGACGCGCACCATAGCGCCGCGCCAAGTCCTCATATTCAGCATGGTCCCGGCGCTCCGGTCGATTCGCCGCACTATCCCCGCCGAGCGGGGGCAACGCAAGCGGGCGGACCGGTTCGGTACATATGGGACGCGGCAGCCATGGCCCGGCCGCACACGGCCGGCGTCGCGGATCTGTTTGAAGGCGGACGGCGCCCTGCGGGGCGCGCCAGTGGCGCCGCCCGCGCTCCAGCGGCTACAAGCGGCGCGCGAACCCTCGATCCCGGGCCCGATTCGGTGCGAAGCCTGCTCCGCCTCCTGTTCTTCCTCGGCCTGATCGCCGGCGCGGTCTATGGCGGCATGGTCGCGCTCGTGACCTTCGTCCACGTCGAGCCGCGCGACATCTCCACGCCGGTCGATCCGGCGCTGTTGAACAAATGACGGCCCGCTCGCGCGCCGGCGCGGCGGCGGTCGAGGATTTCCTCGTCGCACTGTCGGCCGAGCGCGGGGCGGCCGCCAATACGCTGGCCGCATACCGCGCCGATCTCGCGCGCTATCTCGGCAGCCTCGAGGCGCGCGGACGAACCCACGCCGACGCCGCGGCCGACGACGTGCGCGCCTTCGCCGCCGGCGAGACGGCGCAGGGCGCGGCGCCCTCGACGCTGGCGCGGCGGCTCTCGGCGGTCCGGCAATTCCATGCGTGGCTGCTGGAAGAGGGCGCGCGCGCCGACGACCCGACCTCGCTGGTGGAAGGCCCGCGGCTGCGCCGCGCCGCGCCCGACGTGCTGTCGGTCGATGACGTGTCGCGCCTTCTGGCCGCCGCCGCTTCGCCGCCGCCCGAAGGCGCTCCACGCGCCGCGAGGCTGCGCGCGCTGCGCACCGCGAGCCTGCTCGAGACGCTTTACGCGTCGGGCCTGCGCGTCTCCGAACTGGTGACGTTGCCCAAATCGGCCGCCAACCCGCGCGAGCCGCTGCTGCGCATCAAGGGCAAGGGCGGCCGCGAGCGCCTCGCGCCGCTGTCGAAGCGGTCGATCGAGGCGACGACGGCCTATCGCGCCGCGCTGGCGGAAGCCTCGCCGGCCGCCGCGGCCGGGCCGTGGCTCTACCCCGCCGACGGCGCGGCGGGGCATCTGGCGCGCCAGGCGTTCGCGCGCGACCTCAAGTCGCTCGCCGGCGTCGCGGGCGTGCCGGCCGCGCGCGTGTCGCCGCACGCGCTTCGGCACGCCTTCGCCAGCCACCTGTTGCAGAACGGCGCCGACCTGCGCGTGGTGCAGGAACTGCTGGGCCACGCCGACGTCTCGACGACCCAGATCTACACCCACGTGCTCGACGAGCGATTGCGCTCCATGGTGCGCGACCTGCATCCGATGAACGACGCGCGTTCCCCGACGCCCGTCACATCTCCTGGTAGTTCGGCCCGCCGCCGCCCTCGGGCGGGACCCAAGTGATGTTGTCGGCGGGGTCCTTCACGTCGCAGGTCTTGCAGTGCACGCAGTTCTGCGCGTTGACGACGAAGCGCGGATCGCTCCTCGCCTTTTCGTCCGCATAGACGATCTCGTAGACGCCGGCCGGACAGTAGAGCCGCGCCGGTTCGCCATAGGTCGGCAAGTTGCGCGCGACCGGAACCGCGGGATCGGCGAGCCGCAGATGGACCGGCTGGTCTTCCTCGTGGTTCGTGCTCGACAGGAACACCGACGAGGGCTTGTCGAACGACAGCTTTCCGTCGGGCTTGGGATAGACGATCGGCTTGGCCACGGCCGATGTTTCGAGACCCTCGCGGTCCGGCTTGCCATGCGACAGCGTGCCGAAGGGCGAGACGTCGAGCGCGGTCTGCACCCACATGTCGAGGCCGCCGATCGGCACGCCGACGATCGTGCCCAAGCGCGACCAAAGCGGCTTCACGTTGCGCACCGGCGCGAGGTCGCGACCGATCGGGGAGGTGCGCCAGCCGTCCTCGTAGGCGACGAGTTCGTCGTTGGCGCGGCCGGCCGCCAGCGCGTCGGCGGCGGCGTCAGCCGCCTGCATCCCCGACAGCACGGCGTTGTGCGAGCCCTTGATGCGCGGCACGTTGACGAGCCCCGCCGCGCAGCCGAGCAGCGCGCCGCCCGGGAAACAGAGCTTCGGCACGGATTGCCAACCGCCCTCGGTGATCGCGCGCGCGCCATAGGCGAGGCGCTTGCCGCCTTCCAGCGTCGAGGCGACCATCGGATGCGTCTTGAACCGCTGGAACTCGTCGAACGGCGACAGATTCGGATTGCGATAGTTGAGATGGACGACGAAGCCGACCCCCACCGTGCCGTCGCCGTAATGATAGAGGAACGAGCCGCCCCCGGTGCGCCGGTCGAGCGGCCAGCCGAAGCTGTGGCGCACGAGGCCCGGGCGGCTCTTCTTGGGGTCGACCCGCCACAGCTCCTTCAGCCCGATGCCGAATTTCTGGGGGGCGCGGCCGGTCGCGAGGCCGTAGCGCGCGATGACCTGCTTGGACAGCGACCCGCGCGCGCCCTCGCCGAGCAGGACGTATTTGCCGCGCAGTTCCATGCCGCGCACGAAGCTCGGCTTCGGCCTGCCGTCGCGGCCGACGCCCATGTCGCCGGTGGCGATCCCCACCACCGCCCCGCCGGCGTCGTGCAGCGTCTCGACGGCGGCGAAGCCCGGATAGATCTCGACGCCGAGCGCTTCCGCGCGCCGGCCGAGCCAGCGCACCAGCAGGCCGAGCGACCCGACGAAATTGCCGTGGTTCGACATCAGCGGCGGCATCAGGACGTTGGGCAGGCGGATCGCGCCCGACGGACCGAACCAATGGAACTCGTCGGCGACGACCGGCTGTTTCAGCGGACAATCGGGATCGTCGCGCCAGTCGGGCAGGAGCGCGTCGAGGCCCACGGGGTCGATCACGGCGCCCGACAGGATATGCGCGCCGACTTCGGCGCCTTTTTCGACCACGACCACCGAGATCGCCGGATCGCGCTGCTTCAACCGGATCGCCGCCGACAGGCCGGCGGGGCCGGCGCCCACGACCACGACGTCGAATTCCATCGCCTCGCGGGGCGGCAAATCGGTCTCCGGCGTTTGCCTCATGTCACCGTCCTGCACCTGTTCCGCCGCCGTGGTTTACATATGAACTATACGCGGGAACTCTCGGTATCAAGTCTTGCCGGCGGCTTCGCGGCCGAGTTCCGTGCGCGACAGCGCGCGCGAGAGCTTGCCGAACCGTTCGATCAGTCGGGCTTGCAGGCGCCGCGCGCCGTCGGGATATTCGCCCAGCACGCGCAGGAACGCGTCGCGTTCGATCCTGAGCGCGGAACCCGCCGCCACGACGGTCGCCTTGACGTCGCGCTCCATCGGCACGACCAGCGCCAATTCGCCGAGCAGGCGGTCGGCGCCCAGCGTGTTGGTGCGTCCGTCGGGAAAATCGAGCCTGATCGCACCCGACAGGATCGCATAGCCGCAATCGGCCGCCTCGCCGGCCTCGAACAACGTCTCGCCCATGCGCAGCGCCAGCGGCCGCGCCGCGAAGGCGATCAGCCGCGCCGCCTCGCGGCCGAGCGTGTCGAGCGGCGGGATGCGCATCAGCCGGTCGGCGGTGTCTTCGATCGCCATCGTCAGGGCAGCAGCTTGTAGCCGCCGCCCTCTGTGACGAGCAGCTTGGAATGGGCCGGGTCGGCCTCGATCTTCTGGCGCAGGCGGTAGACGTGCGTCTCGAGCGTGTGGGTCGTCACCGCGGCGTTGTAGCCCCAGACCTCGCGCAACAAGGTCTCGCGCGCCACCACTTGGCGCCCGGAGCGATAGAGAAAGCGCAGGATCGCCGTTTCCTTTTCGGTCAGGCGGAGCTTGCCGCCCTTGGGCCCGACGAGCTGCTTGGAGGACGGCTGGAATTGAAATGCGCCGATCTGGAACTGGGCGTCGTCGCTGGCGTCGTGCTGGCGCAGATGGGCGCGGATGCGCGCCAGCAGCACGGCGAAGCGGAACGGCTTGGCGACGTAATCGTTGGCGCCCGATTCGAGCCCGAGCACCGTGTCGGCGTCCGAGCCTTGGCCGGTCAGGATGATGATCGGGTTCTTGAACCCGTCCTTGCGCAGGATCTTCACCGCCTCGCGGCCGTCGAGGTCGGGCAGCCCGACGTCGAAGATGACGAGGTCCGGCCGCTCGGCGCGAACGGCCGCGATGCCTTTCAGGGCGTTCTCGGCCTGGTGGGCGGCGAACTCCTCGTGCAGCGACAGTTGCTCGGCGAGCGCGCCGCGCAGTTCCGCGTCGTCGTCGACGATCAAGATGTGCCGTCGCTGCGACATCCGCGCTGTCTCCCCGGCCCGATTGCGGAACCGGCGCGAGTATCGGCATAAACGCCCTCCGCGCAATGGGGAACCGACCGATGGCCTTGGGCCTCCGCACGCTCAGGGTGCGCCCGGCGCCGCTCGCGCCGGGTCGCGCGATCCTGCTCGCGGGCGGCCTCCGTCTCGATTGCGCGGTCGGCGTCCGCGGCTTCGCCGCCGCCAAGCGCGAGGGCGACGGCCGCACGCCCAGGGGCGCGTTTCGCTTGCTGGACCTGTGGCACCGCGACCGGGCACCGAAGGTCGCCTGCGCCCTGTCCGCGAAGGCGATCCGCGCCGACGACGGCTGGTGCGACGACCCCGGACACCGCGCCTACAACCGGCCGGTGCGCCTGCCCTTCGCGGGCGGCCACGAGGCGCTGGCGCGCGAGGATGGCGTCTACGACCTCCTCGTCACGCTCGACCACAACCGGCGCCCGCGCGTGCGCGGCGCGGGCAGCGCCATCTTCTTCCATCTGGCGCGGCCGGGATATCCCGGCACTGCCGGCTGCGTCGCGTTGGCGGGGGCCGACATGCGCCGCCTGCTGCCGCGGCTGGCGAGGGGCGCACGGATCGTGATCGGCTAGCCGGCGGGTCCCGGCCGCGCGCCGAAGATCGCCGAGCCGACGCGCACGACGGTGGCGCCGAGCTGGACGGCGAGCGGCCAATCGCCGCTCATGCCCATCGAAAGCTCCTTCACGCCGTTGCGCGCGGCGATCTTGGCCAGCAGCGCGAAATGCGGCGACACTTGCCCTTGCGCCGGCGGAATGCACATCAGCCCGCTCGCCTCGATGCCGTAGCCGGTCCGGCAGCGGGCGATGAAGGCGTCGGCCTCGCGCGGCGACACCCCGGCCTTCTGCGGCTCCTCGCCCGTGTTGACCTGGACGAACAGCCTCGGCGCGCGCCCCGCGCGTTGGATCTCCTCGGCGAGCGCGGCGGCCAGCCTCTCGCGATCGAGCGTCTGGATGGCGTCGAACAGGGCGACCGCCTCGCGCGCCTTGTTGGTCTGCAACGGCCCGATCAAGTGAAGCTCGACCGGGCCGCGGCCGGCGGCCTCGGTCTCGGCGCGCAGTTCTGGCCATTTGGCCTTCGCCTCCTGCACCCGATTTTCGCCGAACAGGCGCTGCCCGGCGGCGATGGCGGCGCGGATCGGCCCTTGTCCGACGGTCTTGGAGACCGCGCACAGCCGCGCCGACCCCTCCGGCCGCCCCGCGTCGACGAGCGCGCGCGCAAGTTCGTGCCGCACCGTCTCCAGCGCTTGCGTCGGGTCGGCTTCCGGCTGCGGCGCGTCCATCGGTCCTCGCGGTCGGCGGCCGCGTTGACCCGGCGCGCCGAATGATGCTCAAAGCCGCGACGCGGCCGGCCGCCTCTTGGCGCGCGGCGCGCTTTCGAGCAAGGGCGAAATGGCGACCTCCCGATTCACGGACCGATACAATCCGCGCGACGCCGAGCCGCGCTGGCGCAAGGTCTGGGAGGAGCGCGACACGTTCAAGTGCCGCAACGACGACCCGCGGCCGAAATATTACGTGCTCGAGATGTTTCCGTACCCCTCCGGGCGCATCCACATGGGGCACGTGCGCAACTACGCGATGGGCGACGTCGTGGCGCGCCACCGCCGCGCCAAGGGCTTTTCCGTGCTCCATCCGATGGGCTGGGACGCCTTCGGGATGCCGGCCGAGAACGCCGCGATGTCCAACAAGACGCATCCGGCGAAATGGACCTACGCCAACATCGACGCGATGCGCGCGCAGCTGAAGTCGATGGGCCTGTCGATCGACTGGTCGCGCGAGATCGCGACCTGCGACCCGTCCTATTACGCCCAACAGCAAAAGCTGTTCCTCGACATGCTCGCCAAGGGACTGGTCGGGCGCCGCAAGTCCAAGGTGAACTGGGACCCCGTCGACGGCACCGTGCTCGCCAACGAGCAGGTGATCGACGGCAAAGGCTGGCGCTCGGGCGCGCCCGTCGAGCAGCGCGACCTCGACCAATGGGCCTTCAAGATCGTCGACATGGCGGCCGACCTCGATTCGGCGCTCGATGGCCTCGACCGCTGGCCCGAGAAAGTGCGCACGATGCAGCGCAACTGGATCGGCCGCTCGGAGGGCCTGTCGCTCCGCTTCGCGCTCGCGCCCTCCAACGTCGACGGCGCGGCGAGGGAGATCGAAGTCTACACGACGCGGCCCGACACCCTGTTCGGCGCCAAGTTCCTCGCCGTCTCGCCGGACCATCCGCTGGCGGCCTCGCTCGCGGCCGACGACCCCAAGCTCGCCGCCTTCGTCGCCGAATGCCGGCGCGCCGGCACGTCGGCCGCCATATTGGAGACGCTGGAAAAAAAGGGCTACGACACCGGCCTGCGCGCGCTCCACCCGTTCGACCCGGCTTGGACGCTGCCGGTCTACGTCGCCAATTTCGTGCTGATGGATTACGGCACGGGCGCGATCTTCGGCTGCCCGGCGCACGACCAGCGCGACCTCGACTTCGCCAACGCCTACGGCCTCGGCGCGACCGCCGTCGTGCTGCCAGACGGCGCGGACCCGACGACATTCGTGGTCGGCCGCGAGGCCTATGTCGGGGACGGCCGCATCTTCAATTCGCGCTTCCTCGACGGCATGACCATCGAGGCGGCCAAGGACGAGGTCGCGCGCCGGCTGGAGGCCGCCACGCTCGAGGGCGCGCCCGTCGCGAGGCGCAAGGTCAATTACCGCCTGCGCGACTGGGGCATCTCGCGTCAGCGCTATTGGGGTTGCCCGATCCCGGTCGTGCATTGCGACGATTGCGGCATCGTGCCGGTGAAGGCGGAAGACCTGCCGGTGAAGCTGCCCGACGACGTCACGTTCGACCGGCCGGGCAACCCGCTCGACCGCCATCCGACGTGGAAACGCGTCGCCTGCCCGCGCTGCGGCAAGCCCGCGACGCGCGAAACCGACACGATGGACACGTTCGTCGATTCGTCCTGGTATTTCGCGCGCTTCACGGCGCCCGACGCCGCGACGCCGACCGACCGCGCCGCCGCCGACCGCTGGCTGCCGGTCGACCAATACATCGGGGGCATCGAGCACGCGATCCTGCACCTGCTCTATTCGCGCTTTTTCACGCGCGCGATGCGCGCCACTGGCCACGTCGGCATGGACGAGCCGTTCTCGGGCCTGTTCACGCAGGGCATGGTGGTCCACGAAACCTACCGCGGCGCCGACGGCGCCTGGCTCTCGCCGGCCGAGGTGACGGTGGCGGCCGAAGGCGGCGATCGACGCGCGACGACGCTCGCGGGCGCGCCGGTCGAGATCGGCGCCATCGAGAAGATGTCGAAGTCGAAGCGCAACACGGTCGATCCCGACGACATCATCGGCTCTTACGGCGCCGACACGGCGCGCTGGTTCGTCCTTTCCGATTCGCCGCCCGAGCGCGACGTGATCTGGACCGAGGCCGGCGTGCAGGGCGC
>JAGWKJ010000284.1 GCA_028865375.1 Hyphomicrobiales bacterium
CGGCGGCGACGACAAGCTCCCGGGCAAGCTTCAGGCGGCGATCGACAAGGACCTCGGCGGGCTCGCCAAGGTGAAGGAAGATTTCGCGCAGGCCGGCATGACGCAGTTCGGCTCCGGCTGGGCCTGGATCGCGGTCAAGGACGGCAAGCTCGCGATCATGAACACGCCGCACGGCGAGAACCCGCTGGTGCACGGCGCGACGCCGATCCTCGGCTGCGACGTGTGGGAGCATTCCTACTACATCGACTACCGCAACCGCCGGCCCGATTACCTCAAGGCCTTCGTCGACCACCTCGTGAACTGGGAAGCGGTCGCCGAGATGCACGCCCACGCGACGAAGTGACGGCCCGCTAGCTCGCGTCTTCGAGCGAGGCGCGGAACGAATCGAGCCGCTCGCCAAGCCGGCGGGCGCGCAGCGAGGTTTCGCGCGAGGCCTCCTTCGCCTTGCGCGTCGAGCGCCCGGCGAGGTCGATCGCCGCCAGCGTCGAGCGCAGCGCGTCGAGCGCGCGATCGGTTTCCGCGCTGGCGGCCTTGGCGCGGGCTTCCGCGTCGCGCGCGATGCCCGCCCGGCGCTTGGAAGCGACGTCGACCTCGCGGGCGAAGCCGTCGGCCACTTCCCACGAGCGGCGCGCCTCGGCGAGCTGCTCGCGCGCGATCGCCGCCATGGTCGACACCTTGCCGACGTGGCCGGCGACCCGGCCGTTGGCCTTGTCGGCCAGCCCCGCCAGCGTCTTGACCTCCTGGGCGACGACGGCGAAGCCGCGGCCGGCCTCGCCCGCGCGCGCAGCCTCGATGGTGGCGTTGAGCGACAGGATGCTCGCCTGCTCGATGATCGAGGCGAGCTCCTGCACCGATTCGTTCATCGAGCGCGCCATGTCGTCGGCGTCGAGCAGCGCGTCGGCGGCGCCGCGCGTGCGCGCGCCCGCGTCGAAGGCGGCGCGGCGGGCGGCGTCGGCGGAGGATTCGAATTCGCGCACCTGGGCGGCGAGCCCCTCGGCGCCCTCGGCCGCGCCGCGCAGCGACAGGCCGAGCCGGCCGTTGGCCTCGATGGCCGCGCGCATCCGCCCGGCGCAATCGACCGCGTTGGCGGCGACGTGGCGCACCGCCTGCGCCGAGCGCTCGATCTCGTCGCCGAGCTCGCGCAGGATGTCGACCGCGTCCTCGCGGAACGCGACCAGCTCGGCGTCGAGCTTCTCCGCGCGCCTGAGCTTCGCGGCGCCCGCCGCCGCCGCGTCCGACAAGCGCGCGTTGTCCGAAACGAGGCGGCGCGCGGCCGCCCGCCACGCCTCCACGCCCTCGACCGGCGCGCCGCCGGGCGCGGGCGAAGCGGCGAGCAAGGCCGCGCCGAGCGCCTCGACCTCGGCGGCCGTCGAGCGAAGCAGGAACGCGCCGGCGGCCAGCCCGGCCAGCGCGAGCGCCAGCGCCGTCCAGGCGCCTTGCGCCGAATAACCCGTCGCCGCCAGCGCGAGCGCGGCGAAAGCGCCGCCGACGAGCGCGGGCGTGGCCGCGCGCAAGGCGCGCGACGCCAGCGGGCGGGCGGGCGCGGGCGGCTGCGAAGGGCGTTTGGACGGGGACGCGGCCATGAGGGGACTTTGCGCGGGACTTCTGCGCGGCGCGGCGCGACCGCTCCCGCCCATGTTCGGGCCGCCGCCTTAAGACGCGGTTAAGCGCGCCGGCGCAATCTCGCGGGAATTGACCGCGCGCCGCCGCCGTGGCACGGCCGCCCGTCCCGCGGGGTCCGATGACATCAGCATTGCACGACGCGCCCGCCCCGGCGTCCGCCCCGCCGGCGGGCTGAGGCGATGTATCGCTCGCTGTTCTCGGTCGGCGGCTTCACGCTGCTGTCGCGCGTCACCGGCTTCGCGCGCGACATGATCATCAGCGCGCTGCTCGGCGCGACCGGCCTCGCCGACGCGTTCTTCGTCGCCTTCAAGCTGCCCAACCTGTTCCGCGCGGTGTTCGGCGAGGGCGCCTTCAACACCGCCTACGTGCCCGCCTATGCGCGCATCCTGAAGACCGACGGCGACGCGGCCGCGCGCGATTTTTCCGGCGAGGTGTTCGCGTTCCTGCTCGTATCGCAGCTCGCCCTGTTCGCGGTCTTCGAGATCGAGGCGGCCCATCTCGTGCGGCTGATCGCGCCTGGCTTCGCGGCCGACCCGGCGAAGTTCGCGGTCACGGTGGCGCTGACGCGCGTCACCTCGCCCTATCTGATGCTGATGACGCTGGCCGCGCAGCAATCGGGCACGCTCAACGCCCACGGCAAGTTCGCCGCCGCCGCCTTCGCGCCGGCGCTGTTGAATTTCTCGATGATCGGGTTCCTGTCCGCCCACCGCCTGTTTCCCGACGCGGCGCACGCGGCCGCCTGGGGCACGCTGGCGGCCGGCTTCCTGCAGGCCGGACTCGTGATGATCGCCTGCGCGCGCGGCGGCTTCGGCCAGACGCTGCGCCTGCCCCGGTTCGGCGGCCCGCTGCGGCGGTTCTTCCGCGCGCTCGGGCCCGCCGTGATCGGCTCGGCCGGCGTCCAGATCGCGATCTTCGCCGACACGATCATCGCCTCGCTGCTGCCCACCGGCTCGGTGTCCGCGATCAACTACGCCGACCGCCTCTATCAACTTCCCATCGGCGTGATCGGCGTGGCGGCCGGCGTCGTGCTGCTGCCCGAGATGTCGAAGCGGCTGGCGGTCGACGACGAAGCCGGCGCGGCCGCGGCGCAGAACCGCACGCTCGCGCTGTCCGCGCTGCTCGCCGCCCCGTTCATGGTCGCGTTCCTGTTCGCGCCGCGCGCGCTGGTCGACGGCGTGTTCCGTCGCGGCGCGTTCACCGCGGAGGACGGCCTGCGCGCCGCCGCGATCCTGCGCGCCTACGGCTCCGGGCTGATCGCCATCGTGTCGATCCGCTCGGTGGTCGCCTCGTTCCAGGCGCGCCACGACACGCGCACGCCGATGCTGGTGTCGCTGGCGGCCATCGCCGCCAATGTCGCGCTGAAGCTCGCGCTCTACAAGCCGATGGGCGCGGCCGGGCTGGCGGCGGCGACCGCCGTCGGCGCCTGGCTCAACCTCGCCGGACTCGCGCTGGTGGCGCGGCGGCGCGGATGGTTCGCGCTCGACGGCCACGCGCTGGGCATCGGCGCGGCGACCCTGTTCGCGTGCGGCGCGCTGGCGCTGGCTGCGGCCGCGACCG